>NZ_JBITGF010000002.1:0-184813 GCF_044456745.1 Nonomuraea sp. NPDC050790
AGAGACGATGGGGTTGATAGGCCGGAGGTGGAAGCACGGCAACGTGTGGAGCTGACCGGTACTAATAGGCCGAGGACTTGACCACAAAGCACCCAGACACCACACCCCTGCCAACCGATGGTTGGTTGTGGCTGGTGTGTGGGGGATGGTTGCAGCGCTCTGTACTCTTCGCCGGGTCCGGAGCAGCGCACCCCCCACGCGACGGCAAGCCCCTGTCAGGGGCAGGTGTGTGAGGTGTCTGATCTTGCTCGCGTCCACTACGCAATTCTGAGACAGCAAACATGTGCTGTTTCCCAGGGTTGCGGCGGTTATGGCGGGAAGGAAACACCCGGTTACATTCCGAACCCGGAAGTTAAGCTTCCCAGCGCCGATGGTACTGCACTCGGGAGGGTGTGGGAGAGTAGGTCACCGCCGCACAAATCATCACGTTGAAGGGGTCCAACCGTTGGTTGGGCCCCTTTTTCGCGTCCCCACACTGCACGCGCCGCCCTCGTGCCCGCACCTCACACCCCGCTCAGGTCCACTCCTGCCACACGCCCGCTCGGGCCCACGCCTGCCACACGCCTCCACCCGCACGCTCGGCCCGCACGCTTGGCCCGCACACCGCCTTGCCGCGCCGGCCTGCGCACGCCTCTGAGCCAGGCGCCCACACTGCTGCGCCATCACTCCGGCCGCTTCCCCAAGCGCCGGTGCGGCGAGCATCACGACAGGCGTGACCGGCGCAACGCGCACGGCCGCTCAACCACGCCACCGCGCCTGCGGGCGACCCGTACCTGGCCCACGCATCCCGCTTGCCCGCCTTTCCGCCGGACCACGTCTCCGCCTGCCTTGCTTGCTCGTGTCGGTGGGTAAGTGCCGGCGTGATCGGGGTGACGCGTGGGGTGGTCAAGACGCTGTGGAGGGCTGGGGGGTGGTTTGGGGGTGTGGGGTGGTCAGTAGGGTTGGGGGGTGGAATATCGTGCGGTTGAACGCGCGATCATGGATCGGGGCGTCGAGTGGGAATTCGAGCCGACCCTGGATCGGATCGCGGCTCTGTTGGATCTGCTTGGCTCGCCGCAGCGGGCGTACCCTGTCGTGCACATTGCCGGGACCAACGGTAAGACGAGTACGGCGAGGATGGTTGAGGCGCTGCTTCGGGAGCGGAATCTGCGGGTGGGGCGGTTTACCAGCCCGCATCTGGTTTCGATGCGGGAGCGGATCTGCGTGGATGGTGTGCCGCTGAGTGAGGAGCGGTTCGCTGAGGTTTATGAGGAGATCGCGCCTTATGTGGAGTTGAATGACACCACTGGGCGGCGGATTCAGTTTTTTGAGCTGCTTACCGCCATGGCGTTTGCGGCGTTTGCGGATACTCCCGTGGATGTTGCTGTGGTTGAGGCGGGGATGGGTGGCACGTGGGATGCCACCAACGTGGTCGACGGGCAGGTTGCTGTGATCACGCCTGTTTCGCTGGATCACACCGATCGGCTGGGGCCGGACATTCCGTCTATCGCGGGGGAGAAGGCCGGGATTATCAAGGCCGGGTCCACCGCGGTGCTGGCGCAGCAGGAGCTTGAGGCTGCCGAGGTGCTCGTGCGGCGGGCCGCTGAAGTCGGGGCGGTCGTGGCGCGGGAGGGGCTCGAGTTCGGGGTGCTCAACCGGGAGGTCGCCATGGGTGGGCAGCTGCTCACCTTGCGGGGGCTCAAGGGGGTTTATCCGGATGTCTATCTGCCGCTTTACGGGGCTCATCAGGCTGGGAACGCCGTAACCGCGCTGGCGGCCGTCGAGGCGCTGACCGCGGGCGACGATCCGCTTGACATCGAGCTGGTACGGCAGGCGTTCGCCCAGGTGACCTCACCGGGGCGGCTGGAAGTGGTGCGCAGGAGCCCGACCGTGGTCATCGACGCGGCGCACAATCCCGGGGGTGTGCTGGCCACGCTCGACGGGCTGCACGAGGCGTTCGACTTCGCCAAGGTGGTCGGGGTCGTCGCGGTCATGCGCGACAAGGACGTCGACACGATCTTGGACCTGCTGGAGCCGGTTCTGGACGAGATCGTCGTCACCCGCAACTCCTCGCCGCGGTCCATGACCGCGGAGGAACTGGGGGCGCTGGCCGAGGGGTACTTCGGCGCTGATCGGGTGCACGTGGTGGACCGTCTCGACGAGGCCATCGACCGTGGCATCGGGATCGCCGACGCCGAAGGGGAGTTCAGCGGGACCGGGGTGCTGATCACGGGTTCGGTGATCACGGCTGGTGACGCGCGTCACCTGATGAAGGTGGAAGGCCGGTGACGTCGCGCCGGCCGTACCCTGGGAAGAAGGGTGTGAGGTGAGTTTCGTCGTCACGCCGGGCATGCGGAGGCTTGGGGCCAGCGTGCTCGGGATGGAAGCGATCATGGCGGGGCTGATCACGCCCGTCGCGATTACGGTGAGTGGCGTCGCTCCGGCGCTGGCCATGGTGTCGGGGCTGGGGTTGTCGGTGCTGTGCATCGTCGCGATCGGGCTGCTCAAGCGGCCTGTCGGGTACGTGGTCGGCACGCTGGTGCAGGTGCTGGCGATCGCCACGGGGTTCCTTGTGTCCATGATGTTCTTTCTCGGCGCGATCTTCGCGGCACTGTGGATCACCGCGATATTCGTCGCTCGCCGTGTCGAGGGCGTGACTTCCCGCTAAAGTCGGCCTACATGGCCGTCCCCCCGATCCAGCGGTCCCCGAACGCGGCTGCCGCCGGGCCCACCGCAGGCGCGAAGTCGCCTTGGTTGCAGGACCTCGTGCTCGGTCTGCTCATCGTGGCAGCCCTGCCGTTGGCGATCATCGCGATCCCGAACACCGTCTCCGTCGTCGCCGATCTGCTGCCCGTGGAGATCGACCGGGTCGGGCTGATGCGCGCGCACGGGCTCGCCCTTCCGGCGATGATGCTGACCGTGCCGCTGGCCGCGGTGGCGTTGCGGCGCGTGCGTGTCACCTACGTCGTCGTCGCCGGGCTGGCCCTGCTGGCCGCCGCCGACGCGGCGGGCGGCTACGCGGGCACCACGTTCATGGTGGGCGTGCTGCGCGTGCTCCACGGTGTCGGCGCGGGCATCGTGCTCCCCGCCACGCTGGTGGCCGCCTGGGGGCGTCCGCCGGTGATCCGGGCCGTCTGGGCCGGAATGCTGGCCGTCAGCCTCCTGGCCGCCCAGGCGCTGGCGCTGTGGCCGCTGCACCGGGTCGATCGCTGGCAGGTCACGCTCCAGCCGTATCCGCTGCTGAGCGGGGTGGCGCTGGGGCTGGCGGCGGCGTACCTGCTGGTCTGGCTGTTGCAGGGCGAGGGCGTCACGCCGACGCCTCGGGCCAAGGAGCGCAGCCGGTTGCTGCTGGCGGCCGTTCCCGCCGCGGGCATCGCCGTTCTCGCCATCAGTACGGCCAGCCAGGACTGGAAGGCCGGGCTGGTGGTGCTGGTCGCGGTCTTGTCCATCGCGGCGCTGCTGGCGCTGGCCACGATCGGGACCAACGAGAGCCGGACGCTGGCCTACACGTTCGTCGCGGTCGGGGTGGTGCTGCTGCCTACGGTCGCGCAGGTGACCTATGTGGAGATGGGCGGGCTTGGCGGGCCTGGGCTGAAGGGGCTGTGGCTGCCGTTCGTCATCGCGGCGGTGCTGGCGGTGGTGGCCGGGGCCGGGGTGGCGTTGTTCGGCGGGTCGGCCGTGCGGTGGCTGGCGCCGGGCGGGCTGCTCGTGCTCGTGCTGGGGCTGGCCTCGGTGCGGCTCATGGTGCCTTCCGAGGACGGGACGGTGCTGGTGGTGCCGTTCACGCTGATGGCGGTCGGGGCGGCGGTGGCCGTCACGGCGGCGCTTCGGCAGACGAGTGTGGGCGTGGCGCTGTTCGGGCTGGCGTTGTGCTTTCCCGGGGTGCTGT
This sequence comes from Nonomuraea sp. NPDC050790, assembly GCF_044456745.1. Lineage (NCBI taxonomy): Bacteria > Bacillati > Actinomycetota > Actinomycetes > Streptosporangiales > Streptosporangiaceae > Nonomuraea > Nonomuraea sp. NPDC050790. The sequence goes on from NZ_JBITGF010000002.1 coordinate 3,869, forward strand.
CGGGGTACCTGCTCGGGACCGGGGTTCAGGTCATGATGCTGCGCGGGCAGCGGTCGGCGCAGGGCATCGTGGACGGGTTCGTCGAGGCGCTGCACACCTGGGCGTTGATCGGCGGGTTCCTGACGGTGGCGGTGATCGTGCTGGGGGCGTTGCTGGCTCGGCGGGCCGGTGGGGCTGTTGAGGACGGCGACGGGGAAGAGGCCCGCGAGGGGCTCGTGGTGGCCTTTGATCGGTCCTCGGATGAGGCCGCTGGGGTGGGCTCGGATGAGGCTGGCGGTGCTGGGTCGGGTCGGGACTCTGCGGGCGGTGCTGGGTCGGGTCGGGGTTCGGCGGGCGACGTCGGGGCCGATCGGGACTCGGCGGGCGCTGCTGGGGTGGCGCTGGGCGAAACCGCCGCTGCGACGGTGGACGATCTGGATGCTGCCGGGGACGATCAGGACGATCAGGGCGGTGCCGGGGATGGTCCGGGTGACGTGGATGCCGGCGGGGGCGGTCGGGGTGACGCTGGTGCCGGCGGGGGTGGCCGGGGGGAAGTGAGTGCGGCCGGGGTGGATCGGGATGATCCTCTTGCCGGTGGGGCGGTGCGGGATGAGGGTGATGACGTGCCTGATGCCGCTGAGCTGGACGAAGGGGATCGGCCTACCGGGGAGATTCCCCGGGTTGTGCTGCCTACGCCGGTCAACGGGGACTCGCCGGAGACGGCTGATCCCGCGCGGGCTGCCGGAGAAGTCGATGGGCGTTCGCCTGCCGTACCGCCGCCTGCGCAGTCGCCTGAGGACAATGAGCGGCCCTGAGCGCCGTGAGAGCAGGGGAACCGTCGCGGGACGGTAAGCTGTGCCGCGTCGCCGCTACGCGCGGACGTCGACCGTCCCGTGGCGCGGACTCTCGGAGCGAAAGCCGATGCTCGCCTCCACACATCCGTTCAAAGGAGAACCTCACGTGTCCGAGCGCACTCTTGTCCTGATCAAGCCTGACGGGGTGAAGCGTGGCCTCATCGGTGACGTGATCGCCCGCGTGGAGCGCAAGGGCCTCAAGGTCGCCGCCATGGACCTGCGCACGCTCGACGTCGACACCGCCAAGGCCCACTACGCCGAGCACTCCGAGCGGCCGTTCTTCGGCGAGCTGGTGGAGTTCATCACCTCGGGGCCGCTGGTGGCGCTGGTGCTGGAGGGGCCGCGCGCGGTCGAGGCGTTCCGGGCGCTGGCGGGGCTGACCGACCCGGTCAAGTCCGCTCCCGGCACGATCCGCGGCGACCACGCGCTGGAGATCGGCGAGAACGTCGTCCACGGCTCCGACTCGCCGGAGTCGGCCGCCCGGGAGATCAAGATCTTCTTCCCGGACCGGTTCTAGGTCTTCCCGGGGGATTTCCTCCCGCGCCCACGCAGCCAGTCTGCGTGGGCGTTTTCTTTTTCTGTTGTGCTTTCGTTCGTGGTGCTGGCCGTTGTTTGGGCTTTGGGTGGCTTTTGGGGTTACGGCAGGCCCCCGGACCGCCGACCGCCGCCGTGGGCTGAGGGCCTCGTCCGAGCGGCCGGCAGTCGGACGGGGTGCCCGCCGCTACAAGGCGCCCTTGGCCGGACGCCGTGGCCTGGCTGAGCGCCGTTCAGAGGCGCCGGGCTCCTCCGTGCCACGTCCCGCCGCGCGGCGCCTGAAAAGCGTCCTGGGGGCTGTGGCGGGGGTTCAGGCGTGAGGGCCAGAGCTGGGCGTGCCAGAGCTGGGCAGGCAGGTGCCACGCCTGAGGCTGGCCGGGTCCTGGGGTTGGGCTGGGTTGGGTTGGACCAGCGGATGGTGGCGGGTGGGCGTGGGATCGCGGGAGTGGGGTTGTGGAGTTCGCAGGCGTTGTGGCGTGGGGCGGCTGAAGGTGCGGGGGTTGTGGGTGGGGTGGCTGGAGGGTGTGGCGTTCTGGGCTGGGGGGTTTGTGGGGGTTTGGGGGTTGGGGCGGGGTGATCGCGGGCTGATGGGGTAAAGAGGGCGATACCGGAGGTACGCAAGATTTTTCTGGGGCGGTGGTGCTCATTGCGCTCACTGGTGGGTACGTCACGTTACGATTCGAATGCGATCCGTAGTCATCAGTGAAGGACGTTACGGAAGGCTCGTTCCCCATGGGCAGCAAGCTCGCCTTTCTCGGCCGCGACATGGCGGTCGACCTCGGCACCGCCAACACGTTGGTCTACGTGCGTGGCCGAGGCATCGTGCTCAACGAGCCGTCCGTCGTGGCCATCAACACGGCGACCGGCAAGATCGTCGCGGTGGGCATCGAGGCCAAGCGCATGATCGGGCGGACGCCCGGCAACATCGTCGCCGTACGCCCGCTCAAGGACGGCGTGATCGCCGACTTCGACGTCACCGAGCGCATGCTGCGCTACTTCATCCAGCGCGTGCACAAGCGCCGCCACTTCGCCAAGCCGCGCATCATCATCGCGGTGCCCAGCGGCATCACCGGGGTGGAGCAGCGGGCGGTGAAGGAGGCCGGGTACCAGGCCGGGGCACGGAAGGTGTACATCGTCGAGGAGCCCATGGCGGCGGCGATCGGGGCCGGGCTGCCGGTTCACGAGCCGACGGGGAACATGGTCGTCGACATCGGCGGCGGCACGACCGAGGTGGCCATCATCTCGATGGGCGGGGTCGTGACCAGCCAGTCGATCAGGGTCGGCGGTGACGAGCTGGACCAGGCGGTGATCACCTTCGCCAAGAAGGAGTTCTCGCTGATGCTCGGCGAGCGCACCGCCGAGGAGATCAAGATGGCGATCGGGTCGGCCTGTCCGACGTCCGACGAGTGCCATGCGGAGATCCGGGGACGCGACCTGGTCAGCGGGCTGCCCAAGACGATCGTGGTGTCCGCGGAGGAGATCAGGAAGGCCACCGAGGAGCCGGTGAACGCCATCGTCGACGCCGTGAAGACCACGCTGGACAAGTGCCCGCCCGAGCTGTCCGGGGACCTCATGGACCGCGGCATCGCCCTCACCGGCGGCGGCGCGCTGCTCAAGGGGATGGACGAACGGATCAAGGCCGAGACCGGCATGCCCGTCCACCTGGTGGAGAATGCGCTCGACTCGGTCGCGCTGGGCTCCGGCAAGTGCGTCGAGGAGTTCGAGGCACTGCAGCAGGTGCTCGTTCCGGAGTCGCGGCACTGATGAAGGACACGCGCCGCGCCCGGCTCATTCTAGGACTGCTGCTGACGGCGGCGCTCGTGTTCGTGACGGTCGACCACCGCACCGGCGACGGCTCGCCGTTCACCGCGCTGCGGTCGGCGGGATCGTGGGCCTTCGGCACCGCGGAGCAGGCGGCGACCACGCTGGCCAGCCCGGTGACCGGGCTCGTTCAGGCCCTGGCCAACGCGCCGGGCGCCCAGGCGGACATCGAGCGGCTCAAGGCCGACAACGCGCGGCTGCGCGCCCAGGTCGCGGCCGGACGGCTGGACGCCTCCCGCTCGGCGGAGCTCCGGCGGCTGCTCGGGCTGGCCGGGACGGGCGGCTACAAGGTCGTGACGGCCAACGTGGTGGCCAGGCGCGGGCAGCCGGGGTTCGAGGAGGCCGTGGAGATCGACGCCGGCACCGACGACGGCGTACGCGCCGAGATGACCGTGCTCAACGCCGACGGGCTGGTGGGCCGGGTGATCAGGGCGGCGGCGAGCACCTCGACGGTGGTGCTGCTCAGCGATCCCACCTCGGCCACGGGCGCGCGGTTGGAGGGCGGCAACGAGATCGGCGTCGTGCACGGGGTGGGGGAGAACGGGCGGCTGGTTCGCTTCCGGCTACTCGACTCGACCGCGCCGCTCAACCGGGGCGCGAGGCTGGTCAGCTTCGGCTCGCAGCGCGGCATGCCGTACGTGCCTGGGGTGCCCGTCGGGGTGATCGAGCGGGTCGAGGCGACGCCCGGTGAGCTAACTCGCATCGCGTACGCGCGGCCGTATGCCGATCTGACCGCGCTCGACGTGGTCGGGATCGTGGTGGAGGCGCCCAAGCGGGACCCGCGCGACGCGGTCCTGCCGGCGAGGGCGAGCGCGCGGTGATCGCGGTCCTGGTCGTGGTGGCGGCGGTGCTGCTGCAGCTCATCCTGGTCAACCGGCTGCCGCTGCCCGGCGGCGGCATGCCCGACCTGGTGCTGCTGGCGGTGGTCGGGGTGGCCATGACGCGGGGGCCGGCGATGGGGGCGGCGATCGGGTTCTGCTCGGGGCTGCTGGTGGACGTGGTGCCGCCGACGGCGCACGTGGCGGGGGAGTACGCGTTCGTGCTGACCGTGGTCGGGTTCCTGGCCGGGCGCGGGATGGGCGGCGTGGTGCCGACGGTGGTGGCCTGCGTCCTGGCCGCGCCGCTGCTGGCGGCGGTGGTCGGCGCGCTGGTCGGCGAGCAGGGGGTCACACCGGCCGCGCTCGCCGTGAAGGCGCCGGTCACCGTGGTCTACACGCTGGTCGTGGCACCGGTGGTGATCTGGGCGGTGACCCGGGGGAAGCAGCCGAGGTATGCGGTATGAGCAGGATGAGAACCCGGCTGGTCGTGCTGAACGTGCTGGTCGTCACGCTGATCGCGGTGCTGGCCGTGCGCCTGTGGCAGGTCCAGGTGGTACGCGGCGTCGAGTACGTGTCGGCGGCGGCCGAGACCAGGACCCGGGGCGTGGTCGTGCCGTCGGTGCGGGGGCAGATTCTGGACGCCGCAGGGCAGCCGCTGGTGCGCAACCGCACCGCGCTGGTCGTCTCCGTGGACAGGACCTCGCTGACCCGCATGCCCGGGGGCGGCAAGGAGGTGCTGGAGAAGCTCGCCGACGTGCTCGGGCGGCCGCTCAAGCTGCTGGAGAAGCGGATCAGGTCGTGCGGGCCGGGGGTGACCAGGCCGTGCTGGCCGGGCTCGCCGTACCAGCCGATTCCGGTGGACGAGACGGTCACGACGCGTGAGGCGCTGCAGATCCTGGAGCGGCAGGAGGAGTTTCCCGGGGTGACCGCGGAGGTGCAGGCGGTCAGGGAGTATCCGCACGGCAAGGGGGCGGCGCAGGTCGTCGGGTACCTGCAGCCGGTCACTCAGGAGGAGCTGGAGAAGCGCGACGGGCTCAAGGCGGCCTTCTCCGGCGTGGACCTGGTCGGGCGGGACGGTCTGGAGTCGGTGTACGACGAGGCGCTGCGCGGCAAGCCGGGGCTGCGCCGGGTCCAGGTCGACAGGCTCGGCAAGGTCATCGGGGTGGAGCAGCAGGTGGCGCCGGTGTCGGGGGACACGCTGATCACCAGCATCGACGGCCGCGTGCAGGCGGTGGTCGAGAAGGCGATCGAGGGCGCGATGAAGCGGGCGCCCAAGGCGGACGGCGCGGCGGGCGTGGTGCTCGACGCGCGCACCGGGCGGGTGGTGGCGCTGGCCAGCGCGCCCGGCTACAACCCGGCGATCTGGACGGGCGGGATCTCGGAGAAGGAGTACCAGGACCTGCTGTCGGACAAGGCGGGACGGCCGCTGGTGTCGCGGGCGATCAAGGGGACGTTCGCGCCCGGCTCGACGTTCAAGGTCTCCTCGGTGGCGGCCATGCTGCGCTCCGGCTACCCGCTGAACGGCACCTACGGGTGCCCGGGGTCGTTCATGGTGGGCGACCGGCCGTTCAACAACTTCCGCGGCATCGGGCTGGGCACGCTGACGATGCACACGGCGCTGGTGAAGTCGTGCGACACGATCTTCTACAAGTCCGCCTACGAGCAGTGGCTCAAGGACGGCGGCCTGCATCCGAAGAAGCCGCCGCGCCAGCCGTTCGAGAACACCGCCAGGGCCTTCGGCTTCGGCCGGCCGACCGGGATCGACCTGCCGGGCGAGTCGGCGGGGCGCATCCCCGACCGCGACTGGAAGAAGGACCTCTGGGGTCAGACCAGCGCCGTCAACTGCAAGCGCTCGCGCACCGGCTACCCCGAGGTGAAGAACGCCGCGCGGGCCGCCTTCCTCAAGCGCCTGGCCTACGAGAACTGCGTCGAGGGCTACCTGCTGCGTCCCGGTGACGCCGCCAACTTCTCCATCGGGCAGGGCGACGTGCTGGTCACGCCGCTGCAGCTCGCCGCCGCCTACGCCGCGCTGGTCAGCGACGGCAGGCTGCGCAGCCCGCGCGTGGCCTGGGCGAGGGTACGGCCGGACGGCACGCTGGTCCAGCGCATCGACCCGCCGGTCACCGGCAAGCTGCCGATCAGCGAGAAGGAGCGCGCCTACATCAAGAACGCGCTCAGCCAGGTCGCCTCCGACGGCACCGCGGCCGGGGCGTTCTCCGGCTTCCCCATGGACCAGGTGCGCATCGGCGGCAAGACCGGCACCGCGGAGGTGTGGGGCAAGGAGGACACCTCCTGGTTCGCCTCGTTCGCGCCCACCGAGAAGCCGAGGTTCGTGGTGGTTGCCATGGTCTCGCAGGGCGGGATGGGCGGGTCGACGGCGGCGCCGGCCGTACGGGAGATCTATGAGGGCATCTACGGGATCAAGCGGCCGGCCGCGCTGCCGGACGGGAAACCCGTCTCCAAGCTGCCCATGATCGCGCGGGACGGGACGGTCACCCGATGACGGAGCGGACACTGACGGCCAGGCGCCGCTCGTTCACCACCCGCGCCGTGGGCGCGCAGTCGACCGTGTGGCGGCTCGACGGGGTGCTGCTGGTCTCGGTCGCGGCCCTGTGCGTGATCGGGACGCTGCTGGTGTGGTCGTCCACCCGCACGTGGGCGCCGGGTTCCACGGGGCTGGTCAAGAAGCACGTGCTCAACCTGGCGATCGGCGCGGCGCTGTGCGGGGCGGTGGCGATGATCGACCATCGGCTGCTGCGCGCGTACGCGCCGGTGGTCTACCTGGTGACGCTGGCCGGGCTGGCCGTCGTGGCCACGCCGCTGGGCACCACGGTCAACGGGTCGCACTCGTGGATCATGCTGGGCGGCGGGTTCGCGGTGCAGCCGTCGGAGTTCGCCAAGCTCGGGCTGGTGCTGATGCTGGCGATGTTGCTGGCCCAACCGGCCGAGGGCACCGACCGGCCGCGTGGGCTGGACATGGTGTTCGTGCTGGTCGTGGCGGCGATCACGATGGGGCTCGTGATGTTGCAGCCGGACCTCGGCACCACGCTGGTGCTGGCGGTGATCACGGCCGGCGGGCTGGTGATCGCCGGGGTGCGCAAACGGTGGATGGTCCTGCTCGTGCTGGTCTCCGTGGCGGGCGCGGTGGCGGTGTGGATGATGGATCTGCTGGAGCCGTACCAGGTGGCGCGGTTCACGGCCTTCCTCGACCCGAGCGTCGATCCGCGCGGCGTCGGCTACAACTCCACGCAGTCGCTCATCGCGATCGGCTCCGGCCAGGTGTTCGGCAAGGGGCTGCTGGACGGCGGGCAGACGACCGGGCGCTTCGTGCCCGAGCAGCACACCGACTTCATCTTCACCGTGGCGGGCGAGGAGTTCGGCTTCCTCGGCTCGGTGACCGTGGTGGCGCTGCTCGGGGTGGTGCTGATCCGCGGGCTGAAGATCGCCCGGCAGTGCGAGGACCGCTTCGGGACGCTGGTCGCCGGCACGATCGTGTGCTGGCTGGCCTTCCAGACCTTCGTCAACATCGGGATGACCGTCGGCATCATGCCCATCACCGGGCTGCCGCTGCCGTTCGTCTCCTACGGCGGCACCGCGACCTTCGCGAATCTCATCGCGATCGGGCTGCTACAGGCGATAAGGATCAGGGAACAGGCGTTTAATTAGAAGCATGTTCGTGGCCTACTGCGACGAGTGCGGGGACCGCTTCCTGCTGCCCGCCAGCCACGTCGTCGCCCTGCACAATCTCGCCAGCGGAGTGATCGCCGTCGAGCTGACCTGTTACGAGAACCACCGGGTGCTCGTCCTGAGCGGGAACGACATCGACATCCCGGGCCCTGCCACCGTCTGAGCGCGGATAGGCTTGGTCACATGTCTGTCGAGTCGATTTTCCCACGCCTGGAAGCGCTGCTGCCCAAGGTGCAGAAGCCGATCCAGTATGTCGGCGGCGAGCTCAACTCGACGGTCAAGGACTGGGACGAGGCCGACGTGCGCTGGGCGCTGATGTACCCGGACGCCTACGAGGTGGGGCTGCCCAACCAGGGCGTGGCGATCCTCTACGAGATCCTCAACGAGCTGCCCCAGACCCTGGCCGAGCGGACCTACTCGGTCTGGCCCGACCTCGAGGCGCTGATGCGCGAGCACGGCGTGCCCCAGTTCACCGTCGACGGCCACCGCCCGGTGCGCGCCTTCGACGTGCTGGGCGTCTCCTTCTCCACCGAGCTCGGCTACACCAACCTGCTGACCGCGCTCGACCTGGCCGGCATCCCGCTGCTCGCGGCCGAGCGCGGCGAGGACGACCCGATCGTGCTGGCCGGCGGGCACGCCGCCTTCAATCCCGAGCCGATCGCCGACTTCCTGGACGCGGCCGTGCTGGGCGACGGCGAGCAGATCGCCATCGCCATCACCGAGGTCGTGCGCGAGTGGAAGCAGGAGGGACGGCCCGGCGGCCGCGACGAGCTGCTGATGCGCCTGGCCGAGTCCGGCGGCGTCTACGTGCCCAAGTTCTACGACGTGGACTACCACCCCGACGGCCGGATCAAGCGCGTGGCGCCCAACCGTCCCGAGGTGCCCTGGCGCGTGCACAAGCACACCGTCATGGACCTCGACGAGTGGCCCTACCCGAAGAAGCCGCTGGTCCCGCTGGCCGAGACCGTGCACGAGCGTTTCAGCGTGGAGATCTTCCGCGGCTGCACGCGCGGCTGCCGCTTCTGCCAGGCCGGCATGATCACCCGTCCGGTCCGCGAGCGCTCGATCACCACGATCGGCGCCATGGTCGACAACGGCATCAAGGAGTCCGGCTTCAACGAGGTCGGTTTGCTGTCGCTGTCGTCGGCCGACCACTCCGAGATCGGGGAGGTCGCCAAGGGCCTGGCTGACCGCTACGAGGGCACCAACACCTCGCTGTCGCTGCCCTCCACGCGCGTCGACGCGTTCAACATCGACCTGGCCAACGAGTTCTCCCGCAACGGCCGCCGCTCCGGGCTGACCTTCGCGCCCGAGGGCGGTTCCGAGCGCATGCGCAAGGTGATCAACAAGATGGTCACCGAGGAAGACCTCATCCGCACCGTCACCACCGCCTACTCGCAGGGCTGGCGGCAGGTCAAGCTCTACTTCATGTGCGGGCTGCCCACCGAGCGGGACGAGGACGTGCTCGGCATCGCCGACCTGGCCAAGAAGGTGATCCAGGCCGGGCGCGAGGCGACCGGCTCGCGCGACATCCGCTGCACGGTCTCCATCGGCGGGTTCGTGCCCAAGCCGCACACGCCGTTCCAGTGGGCCGCGCAGGCCGACCACGAGACCGTCGACCGGCGGCTCAAGGAGCTGCGCGACACCGTCAGGAACGACCGCCAGTACGGGCGGGCGATCGGCTTCCGCTACCACGACGGCAAGCCGTCCATCGTCGAGGGCCTGCTCTCGCGCGGCGACCGCCGGGTCGGCGCCGTGATCAGGGCCGTCTGGGAGGACGGCGGGCGCTTCGACGGGTGGAGCGAGCACTTCTCCTACGACCGGTGGATGGCCGCCGCCGCCACGGCCGGCGTGGACGTCGGCTGGTACACCACCCGCGAGCGCGAGGAGAACGAGGTCCTTCCCTGGGACCACCTCGACGCCGGGCTCGACCGCGAGTGGCTGTGGCAGGACTGGCAGGAGGCGGTCAACGAGACCGAGGTCGAGGACTGCCGCTGGACGCCGTGCTACGACTGCGGCGTCTGCCCCACGATGGGGACCGAGATTCAGATCGGGCCCACCGGCAAGAAGCTTCTGCCACTGACCGTGGTGTGAGCGCGACACGCGCGGGCTACCGGACGGGCCAGGGAATTGGTCAAGGTTTCGCCGTGACGGCGGGCTGTGTGTCCGACGTGGGCGGCGATCCCCATGATCGGCGCCCGCGCACGTCGGCGGGTGGCGTGGGGGCGGCTTTGCCGTAACGGTGGGGGAAAGCGGTGACGGAGAGCCACCGACATCGGCGCGCATAGAGAACAGCGCGTACAGTCTCCGCGCGAGGCGGCTTATCCTGTGGGGAGGAAACTCTGACACGGGAAGGACGCAACGCTCTGAAACCTGTTCCCGACGGGCCACCGCCCGCGCCCACGGTGCAGCGGCTTCGCGTCCGCTACGCCAAGCGCGGCCGCCTGCGCTTCACCAGCCACCGCGACATCTCGCGGGCCGTCGAGAGGGCGGTCCGCCGTGCCGGCATTCCGGTTGCCTTCAGCGCGGGCTTCTCGCCCCACCCCAAGATCTCCTACGCGGGTGCGGCGCCGACCGGCGTCGCCAGCGAGGCCGAATACCTCGAGATCGGTGTCACGGAGCCCTGCGACCCGGGGCGGATACGCGCCGACCTGGACGCTTCGCTGCCGCCCGGACTCGACGTGCTCGAAGTGGTCGAAGCACGCTCGGGTGGCCTGGCCGACCGCCTGGAGGTCTCCACGTGGGAGCTGCGGTTGCCCGGTGCGGATCCCGAGCTCGCCGGCGTTGCGGTGGAGAAGTTCCTCGCCGCCGGCACCGTCGAGGTGGAGCGCCTCACGAAGAAGGGCCCCCGCCGCTTCGACGCGCGGGAGGCGGTGCGGGTGCTCGAGATCTCCGAGGGAACGGAGAGAACCGCAGCTCAGGTGCCCGGACAGTCGTGTGTCATACTGCGCATGGTTGTTCGGCACGTGACTCCTGCCGTACGACCCGACGACGTGCTCACAGGATTGCGCCTTGTGGCCGACTTCGCGCCGCCGGTTCCCCCCGAGGTAACCAGGCTGGCGCAGGGGCCGCTGGACGCGTCCGGTGGGCCTGCCGACCCGTTCGACCTTGACCGCGACATCACGCGCGGCGGCGAAGCGGGACCGGCGGGCGAGCACGCCGCCGGATAGGAACCGCCTGGCGGCCCGCCAGGCGTATCCGCTGACAGGACTTGGCGCCAACACCCCACACGGGGCGGGGGCGGACAACGAGACACGAGGGCTCCTGCGCGGCGCGGCGACGCGCCCGGGAGCTGACGGGAGAGCGCCCGCATGCTCGAGAACGAGCCCAACGGCGGGGCCAACGGCCCCGACGGGGAGACAACTGAAGATCAGCCCACAACCAGGCCGCGCCGGGCCGCCCGGCCGGCCGGGCCGCCTCCGGAGTTGCCGGAGGAGGCCGCGCCTTCCGTGCTGACGGTTCCCGCCGGTGCGGCGGCCAGTGCTGCCGAGGAGACGGCTGAACCGCCCAAGCGGGCCACCAGAAGCCGGTCCACGGCGACGACGACGCGCCGCCGTACCAAGAAGGCCGACGAGGCCGAGGAGCCGGTCGCGGAGGAGAAGCCCAAGCGGGCCTCGCGGCGTGCGGCCGGGCCGCCGCCCGAGGTCGAGGATCTTCCCGCCGGTACGGCTGCCGCCCCCGGGAGCGCTCCCGCGGAGGAGGCGCCGGTGGTCAAGCGGACCAGGCGCACCACGAAGGCCAAGGTCGAGACCGCCGCCGAGGAGGAGGCCGCCGCACCGGTCAAGCGGACGCGGCGTACGCGCAAGAAGGCAGAGGAGCCGGAGAGCCCGGTCGAGACCGCGATCGAGACGGTCGTGGCCGAGGCCGCGATCGACGCGGCCGTCGAGGTCGCCGACGAGGTCGCCGCGGTGGCGGCGGCCGAGGCCGAGGTGCTGGACGAACTGCCCGAGGACGAGCCGCTCGACGACGAGCCCGCGGGCGAGGATCTCGACGAGGAGCAGCCCAACCTGCTGGCCGACCCGTTCGGGCTGACCGCGCGGCGCATGGAGCAGGGCGGCGCGTCCTTCCAGCGGCCGGCGGCGATCTTCGCCCCGCTGTTCCAGGCGCCCGACCCCAGCCAGGCACAGCCGGCGGCGCCGCGCCGTCCCGAGCCGGAGCCCGTCGTGGCCGAGGTGGCCGAGGTGGCCGAGGAGAGCGCCGACGCCGACACCGACGCGGAGCTCGACACCGACGCCGACAGCGAGGACGAGAGCGGCGGCCGCCGCCGACGCCGCCGTCGCGGCGGTCGCGGACGCGGCAAGTCGCGCGAGCGTGACGAGTCCGACTCCGAGGACGAGCAGGACGACGACGATGAGCAGGGCGAGGACGACTCCCAGGAAGAGGAGGCGTCCAGCTCGCGCCGTCGCCGTCGCCGCCGTCGCCGCGGCTCAGACGAGACGCCCGAGCCGGCCAGCGACGACCCGCCGAACACCGTGGTGCGCATCCGCGCGCCGCGCTCGGGCAGGGCCGCGGGGCTCGACACCTCCAGCGACGGCGTGCAGAGCGTGCGCGGCTCGACCCGGCTGGAGGCCAAGAAGCAGCGCCGCCGCGAGGGCCGCGAGCTGGGCCGCAGGCGTCCGCCGATCATCACCGAGTCGGAGTTCCTCGCCAGGCGCGAGTCCGTCGACCGGATGATGGTGGTGCGCCGCCAGGGCGACCGCACCCAGATCGCCGTGCTCGAGGACGGCATCCTGGTCGAGCACTACGTCAACCGCGAGGCCAGCCAGTCCTACGTCGGCAACGTCTACCTGGGCAAGGTCCAGAACGTGCTGCCGTCGATGGAGGCCGCCTTCGTCGACATCGGCAAGGGACGCAACGCCGTCCTCTACGCCGGCGAGGTCAACTTCGACACCGCCGGGCTGGAGGGCCAGCCCAAGCGCATCGAGGCGGCGCTCAAGTCGGGGCAGTCGGTGCTGGTGCAGGTCACCAAGGACCCGATCGGCCACAAGGGCGCCCGCCTGACCTCGCAGATCAGCCTTCCCGGCCGCTACCTCGTCTACGTGCCCGACGGTTCGATGACCGGCATCAGCCGTAAGCTGCCCGACAAGGAGCGCACGCGGCTCAAGAGCATCCTCAAGAAGGTCATGCCCGAGAACGCCGGCGTCATCGTGCGCACGGCCGCCGAGGGCGCCTCGGAGGACGAGCTGGCCCGTGACGTGGCGCGGCTGTCGGCGCAGTGGGAGGCCATCCAGAAGAAGGCCAAGTCCGCCAGCCCGCCCGAGCTGCTGTCGGCCGAGCCCGACCTGACGATCCGCGTCGTGCGCGACGTGTTCAACGAGGACTTCACCTCGCTCGTGGTCCAGGGCGAGGAGGCGTGGGAGACGGTCGACGAATACGTCAAGTACGTCGCCCCGCACCTGGCCGACCGCCTGAACCGGTGGGAGGAGGACGGCGACGTCTTCGAGTCCTACCGGATCGACGAGCAGCTGGGCAAGGCGCTGGAGCGCAAGGTGTGGCTGCCGAGCGGCGGCTCGCTGGTCATCGACCGCACCGAGGCGATGACCGTCGTCGACGTCAACACCGGCAAGTTCACCGGCCAGGGCGGCAACCTGGAGGAGACGGTCACCAGGAACAACCTGGAGGCGGCCGAGGAGATCGTGCGCCAGCTACGGCTGCGCGACATCGGCGGCATCATCGTGATCGACTTCATCGACATGGTGCTGGAGTCCAACCGGGACCTGGTGCTGCGCAGGATGCTGGAGTGCCTGGCCCGCGACCGCACCAAGCACCAGGTGGCCGAGGTCACCTCGCTCGGGCTCGTCCAGATGACGCGTAAGCGGGTCGGACAGGGGCTGCTGGAGGCGTTCTCGACGCCGTGCGAGTGCTGCAACGGGCGCGGCCTGATCGTCTCCACGGAGCCGGTCGAGGCCAAGCCGGAACCGCGGGGCACGCAGGGCAAGATGGCGGTCGAGAAGTCCGTCGCGGAGAAGGTCTCCGCGGCTTCCGCACCCGGGAACCGTGATACTGTGACCGGTGCGCTTGATGACGTCCCATCCGAGGATGACCAGGCGAACCAGACTTCCGGCAGGGGGCGGCGACGCTCCCGCCGAGCCAAGTCGGCCGAGTAGCCAGGCGCTCCCGCCAGGGAGCGCTCCTCGGTTGACAGTCCGTCGATCCGTCCGGTTCGACCAGGGCACCGCTCATCCGGTACCCTAGTCAATCGGTGCGTCCAGTGGCGCGCCCTGTTCGCGCGCCTCTCGGATCGTCGGTTTTCCCGACAGGTTCCGAGTGCTGGGCGCAGCATTCGGTGGTCGCCGATGGTGATCGGTGACCACAAGCAGACAGTAGAAGGGTTCCGCGGTGTACGCGATCGTTCGTTGCGGCGGCAGGCAGCAGAAGGTCTCCGTCGGTGACGTCCTCGAGGTGGACAAGGTCGCCGGCGAGGTCGGCTCTTCGGTTTCGCTGCCGACGGTGCTCGTCGTCAACGACGGCGATGTGACCACGGAGGCGGGCAAGTTCCTGGTGAGCGCCGAGATCCTCGGCGAGACCAAGGGGCCCAAGATCCGCATCCTCAAGTACAAGAACAAGACCGGTTACAAGAAGCGCCAGGGTCACCGTCAGCGGTACACCCAGGTGAAGATCACCGGCATCAACCAGGCCTGAGTCACGGGAGTTTTGCGAGATGGCACACAAGAAGGGCGCGTCGTCCACCCGGAACGGCCGTGACTCCAACGCACAGCGGCTCGGCGTCAAGCGGTTCGGCGGCCAGCTGGTCAACGCGGGCGAGATCATCGTCCGCCAGCGCGGCACCCACTTCCACCCTGGCGACAACGTCGGGCGGGGTGGCGATGACACGCTGTTCGCGCTGGCTGCCGGGCACGTGCAGTTCGGTCGTAAGCGCGGGCGTCGCGCGGTGAGCATCGTTCCGGTCGCGGAGTAAATTCCGTCCGACCGATGTTCCCAAGGGTGGGTCCGTAGGCTCGCCCGGTAGATGTTTCCTCCAGGGGTGGGTCCGCAGACCCGCCCCTGAGGCGTTTCTGCGCTTGGTTCTCTCACGCGCTCGGCGCTGTTGGGTTTGCGGCTTGAGCTCGTGGGCTTGAGCTCGTGGGCTTGAGCTCGTGGTTTGGGTTTTGACTTTGGGTTACGGCAGGCCACCCCGCCGCCACCCGCCGTCGTGGGCTCGCGCCGATCGTGGGGATCGCTTCTCACGTCGGACGTGGTGCCCGCCGTTACGGCGGTGCGTTGGGCGGGCACCGTGGCCGGGCTGAGCGCCGTACTTGCGGCGCCGAGTGCGGCCGCACGGCTTCTCGCCGCGCGGCGCCGGACAAGCACGGCTGGGCCAGGGCGCCCTGCCGGACCCCCGGTTGGGTGGCTAGGGGCCTCGTGGCCTGCCTGGCTGGGTTGGCTTCCTGGCTCGCCCAGTTGGGTGGCCAGGGCTGTGCCAGGGCTTTCTGGGCTGTCGGGGTGGGTGGCCAGGGCCCCGGTGGGTTGCCCTTTGGGGAGTCCTGTGGTTGTTGGGTCTGCTGGTCAGCCGGTGTCCCGTTGGTTGGGGTGTGGGCTGGGGTGGCGGGGCTGGGTGGTCTGTGGGATCGCCTGGGGTGTTGAGCTGGGAAGATGGGTTTGTGTTCCGTTCGGGAGCACGTGGGAAGTAAGGGGCGGTAATGCCGGACTTCGTGGACCAGGTGGTTCTGCATGTCAGGGCCGGTGACGGAGGGAACGGCTGCGCCTCCATCCACCGGGAGAAGTTCAAGCCGTTGGGCGGTCCCGACGGAGGGAACGGCGGGCGGGGCGGGGATGTGATCCTGGAGGTCGATCCCAACACCGCCACCCTGCTCGAGTACCACCGCCGCCCGCATCGCAAGGCGGACAACGGTAAGCAGGGTCAGGGGTCCAACCGGGACGGTGCCAACGGGGCGGACGTGGTGCTCACGGTGCCCAACGGGACCGTGGTCAAGGACGCCGACACCGGCGAGGTGCTGGTCGACCTGGTCGGAGCCGGGACGCGGTATGTGATCGCGGAAGGCGGCCACGGCGGGCTCGGGAACGCGGCGCTGGCCAGCACGAAGCGGAAGGCGCCGGGGTTCGCGCTGCTCGGGGAGCCCGGTGACGGGCTGGACGTGATGCTGGAGCTCAAGAGCGTCGCGGACGTGGCGCTGGTCGGGTTCCCCAGCGCGGGCAAGTCGTCGCTGATCGCGGCGCTGTCCGCGGCCCGGCCCAAGATCGCGGACTACCCGTTCACGACGCTGATCCCCAACCTGGGTGTGGTGACGGCCGGGGAGACGGTGTTCACGGTCGCGGACGTGCCGGGGCTCATCCCCGGCGCCTCGCAGGGGAAGGGGCTCGGCCACGAGTTCCTGCGGCACGTGGAACGCTGCGACATGCTCGTCCACGTCATCGACTGCGCCACCCTGGAGCCGGGACGTGACCCGGTCACCGACTACGAGGTCATCGAGGCCGAGCTGGAGGCGTACGGCAAGCTGGAGGACCGGCCCCGCATGGTCGTCCTCAACAAGGCCGACGTGCCCGACGCGCGCGAACTGGCCGAGATGGTCCGGGCCGATTTCGAGGCCAAGGGGCTGAGGGTCTTCGTGATCTCGGCGGCCACGCATGACGGGCTGCGGGAGCTGACGTTCGCGATGGGCGAGTGGGTCGCGGCGGCCCGCGCGCAGAAGCCGGTCGAGGAGCCGACCCGGCTGGTCATCCGGCCCAAGCAGCTCGGCGAGGCCGGGTTCAGCGTGCGGAAGGTCACCGAGAACCAGTTCCAGGTCACCGGCGAGAAGCCGGAGCGCTGGATCCGCCAGACCGACTTCACCAACGACGAGGCGGTCGGGTACCTGGCCGACCGGCTCGAACGGCTCGGCGTCGAGGAGGCCCTGTCCAAGGCTGGGGCCGTGGCGGGGGCCGAGGTGATCATCGGGCCCATGGAGGGCGGCTACGTCTTCGACTGGCAGCCCACCCTCTCCGCCGAATCCGCCCGCCAAGGCCCCCGCGGCTCAGACTCCCGCCTGGCATAGACGACCCGCCGCCCGCCCAGGCCCAGTTGCTTGTGCGGGCCGTGTGCGGCTTTTGCCCGTGCGGGCCGTGTCCAGGTGGGGCGTCCGTCTGTGAGACGTTCCATCCGTTACGGCAAGCCGCCCCCACCCCCGCCCGCCGACGCGCGTCGGGGTGTCGGAGCGGCGCCCGACAGCCGGACGTGGCGCCCGCCGCAACAAGCCACGTATGCCCGGCTGGAGGGGGCTTGCGCCCAGGTGACAACCGTGTTGCCCAGGGCGGCTGCCGGACGCGGGCCCGCCGCTCCGAGCCCCGCGTGCCCGGCTGGAGAGGCCGGCACCCGGGCGACAGCCTTGTTGCCCGGTGGTAGTTGGGCGTGGTGAGCGCTGTGACAAGGCGGGTTTCTCTCCTGGGGGGGTTGGATACTGGAAGGCGGGCGGGTGGGTGGCTCGGATAGGGTCGTGGGGTGCGAGATCGGATCAGCTCCGCGTCCAGGGTCGTCGTCAAGGTCGGCTCTTCTTCGCTGACCACCCCCCAGGGCACCATCGACGTCGACCGGGTCGACGCGCTGGTCGACGTGCTGGCGGCGCGCCGGGGTGTGGGGGCGCAGATCGTGCTCGTGTCCTCGGGGGCCATCGCCGCCGGGCTCGGGCCGCTGGGGCTTGCCGTACGACCTAGGGATCTTGCCACGCAGCAGGCTGCCGCTTCCGTCGGGCAGGGGGTGCTGGTGGCTCGCTACACCTCGTCCTTTGCCCGGTATGGGGTGCGGGTGGGGCAGGTGCTGCTGACCGCCGATGACATGATGCGGCGTTCGCATCACGTGAACGCGCAGCGGACCCTCAGCCGGTTGCTTGAGCTGGGCATCATGCCGGTGGTCAATGAGAACGACACCGTGGCCACCGATGAGATTCGGTTCGGGGACAATGATCGGCTTGCCGCGCTTGTCGCCCATTTGACGCGGGCGGATGCGCTCGTGCTGCTGTCCGATGTGGACGCGCTCTATGACGGGCCGCCCAGCCGGGCGGGGTCGCGGCGGCTGGCGGAGGTCCGGGGGCCGGAGGATCTCGTCGGCGTCGAGCTGGGGAGGAACGGCGCGGCCGTCGGCACCGGTGGGATGATCACGAAGGTCCAGGCGGCCAAGATCGCTACCGGGGCGGGCATTCCTGTGGTGCTGACCGCTGCTGCTCATGCCGCGCAGGCGCTGGCCGGGGCCGACGTGGGCACCTATTTTCACCCTGGCGGGCGGCATCCTGGCACGCGGCTGCTGTGGCTGGCGCATGCCACCACCGGGCGCGGGCGGCTGCACCTGGACGACGGCGCCGTCGAGGCGGTCGTCACGCGGCGCAAGTCGCTGTTGCCCGCGGGCGTGACCTCCGTCGAGGGGGATTTCTCCGCCGGTGACCCGGTCGATCTGTGCGGGCCGCGCGGGCGGGTGGTGGCCAGGGGGCTGGTGAACTTCGACGCCGTGGAGATCCCGGGGTTGCTGGGGCGTTCGACGCGGGAGCTGGGCAGCGAGCTCGGTCCGGAATATGAACGCGAGCTGATTCACCGCGACGACATCGTCATACTGGAGGCCCACCAGTAGCGAATGGAGCGTGCGATGTCCGAAGAGTTCCTGAAGGTTGCCCGCGCGGCACGTGAGGCCGCCGCCGAGCTGGCCCCGCTGCCGCGGGCGCCGAAGGACCGGGCGTTGCGCGCGATCGCCGACGCGCTGGTCGCGCGGGCCGGAGAGATCGTCGAGGCCAACGCCAAGGACGTCGAGCGGGCCCGCGAGCAGGGCACCTCGGAGGCGATGATCGACCGGCTGCGGCTGGACGCCAAGCGGGTGGAGGCCATCGCCGAGGCCGTCAGGCAGGTGGCCGACCTGCCCGAC
The DNA here is from genome assembly GCF_044456745.1 of Nonomuraea sp. NPDC050790. Lineage (NCBI taxonomy): Bacteria > Bacillati > Actinomycetota > Actinomycetes > Streptosporangiales > Streptosporangiaceae > Nonomuraea > Nonomuraea sp. NPDC050790. Next base: position 22,405 of record NZ_JBITGF010000002.1, read on the forward strand.
CCGGTCGGCGAGGTGCTGAGGGGCAGCACGCTGCCCAACGGGCTCGAACTCCGCCAGGTCCGCGTGCCGCTGGGCGTGATCGGCATCATCTACGAGGGCCGGCCCAACGTGACCGTGGACGCCGCCGCGCTCTGCCTCAAGAGCGGCAACGCCGTACTGCTGCGCGGCTCGTCGAGCGCGTATGACTCCAACACGGCGCTGGTGCGGATCATGCAGGCGGCGCTGGAGGGCACCGAGGTGCCGTCGGGCGCGGTGCAACTGGTGCCGGGGCAGACGCGGGAGTCGGTCAAGGAGCTCATGCGGGCGCGCGGGCTGGTCGACGTGCTGATCCCGCGGGGCGGCGCCTCGCTGATCAACTCGGTGGTCGAGGAGTCGACGGTGCCGGTGATCGAGACCGGGGTCGGCAACTGCTACGTGTATGTGGACGCGGACGCTGATCTGGGGTTGGCGCTCGACATCCTGGTCAACGCCAAGACGCAGCGGCCGTCGGTCTGCAACGCGGCCGAGACGTTCCTCGTGCACGCCGACGTCGCGGCGGACTTCCTGCCCAGGGCGCTGGCCAGGCTGGCGGAGGAGGGCGTGACCGTCCACGGCGATGAGCGGGTGGCCGCCCATCCGGGCGTGGTGGCCGCGACCGAGGACGACTACTACGCCGAGTACCTCTCGCTGGACATCGCCGCCGCCGTCGTCGACTCGCTGGAGGACGCGGTGGCCCACATCAGGAAGTACGGCTCCGGCCACACCGACGCGATCGTCACCCGGTCGCAGCGGGCCGCCCGCCGGTTCGTGGCGCTCGTCGACTCGGCGGCCGTGGCGGTCAACGCCTCGACCAGGTTCACCGACGGGGGCGAGTTCGGGTTCGGCGCCGAGATCGGGATCTCCACCCAGAAGCTGCACGCCCGCGGCCCGATGGGGCTGCCGGAATTGACGTCAACCAAGTGGGTTTACACCGGCGAGGGGCATCTGCGCACGTCAGAAGGCACGGTTATCTCAGCGTGTCAAGGTGGCGACGGAGAGTGACATTGATTTGACTGGGGCGCATGGAGATTGTGATCGCCCTGGTCTTCGCCGGCGCCGTGCTGTTCGGCGCCGACCGCCTGCTGCTGTGGCTGGAGAGCCGCGGGCACGTCAACTGGCGTCGCAAGGGGCGCAGGGACCTGTCGAAGGAACCCAGGACGGAGCTCGACGACATCTTCGGGGACGCGAGTTTGGGCGACACGAGCGTCGGCGACAAGTCGAACCGATAAACACGGCGCGCCTCGGGCGCTTTCCGGGCACACCCCGCTAGGGTTGTGCCCCTTATGGGTGCGCCGAGCGGGGAGGGACGGTGAGCAAGCTCGGCAAGGTCGGGCCGTACACCCTTCTCGAACGGCTCGGCCGGGGCGGTATGGGCGAGGTGTACCTCGCCGGAACCCGCCGTGGCGAGCGGGTCGCGATCAAGGTTCTCCGGGATCTGGTCGAGGATGAGTCCGCCCGCATTCGCCTGGAACGCGAGGTCCGTGCGCTGCGCCGGGTCGAGAGTCCCTACGTGGCCAAGGTGTTCGACGCCGATCTCGACTGCGCGCGGCCGTACCTCGTGATGGAGCACATCGAGGGCGCGACCCTCCTGGAGGCGGTACGGCAGGGCGGCCCCCTAGACGTCGCCGGCCTGGTCGAACTGGCCCACGGCATCGCCACCGCCCTGGCGATCACGCACGCGGCCGGGGTGATCCACCGCGATCTCAAGCCGGCCAACATCCTCATGAGCGAGCGCGGGCCGGTGCTCATCGACTTCGGCATCGCGCAGGTGCTCGACGCGACCCGGCTGACCATGACCGGCACCTTCCTCGGCACGCCCGGCTACACCGCGCCGGAGATCTTCGCCGACGAGCAGGTCGACTCGCCCGCCGACGTGCACGCGTGGGCGGCGACGGTGGCGTTCGCGGCGACGGGGCGGCCGACGTTCGGGCGGGGGACGGCCGAGGCGCAGATGTACGCGGTACTGAACGGGCAGGCCGACCTCAAGGGCGTGCCGGTGGAGCTGCTGCCGCTGGTGCGGGCGGCGTTGCACCGCGAGCCGGCCAAGCGGCCGACCGCCGCGCTGCTGACCGACCGGCTCTCCCGCCTGGCGCGGGCCACCGCCACGGACGCGGCGCCGGTCGAGGACGGGCGCAAGGTCACGCCGGAGGTGCCGGCGCCCAGGGGGCGGGTGCGGGCTCGGGCCAAGGAGGAGTCCGGGCGCGGGCGGGTGGGGGAGGACGTCGCGACCCCGCCGCCCCGTACGCGGCTGCCGCGGGGGCGGGGCAAGGATGAGCCGAACACGCCGGTGCCCAGGGGGCGCGCGAAGGACGATCCGGGCACACCGGTGCCGCGCGGGCGCGCGGTCAAGGACGAAGGCGCGCGTGGGCGGGCGGTCAAGGACGAGAGTCCGCGTGGGCGGGCGGTCAAGGACGAGACTGCGCGGGCGAGGGCCGTCAAGGACGAGACTGCGCGGGCCAGGGCCGTCAAGGAGGATTCGGGGCGGAGCCGTACCTCCAAGGAGGATCTCGCGCGCGGGCGGGCCAAGGAGGAGCTGGTCAGGGCGAGGTCCAAGGAGGAGGCGCCGCCGCGTACGCGGGTCAAGACGGGGGACAGTCCCAAGACGCCGCGCGTCCGGGCCAAGGCGGGTGAGGGCGCGCGGCGCACGCGCGGCGCGGAAGCCACCACGCTGCCCGCGGGGAACACCGCGTTGCTGCTGCTCGCGGTGCTGGCGGTGCCGTGCGTGGTGGCCTCGGTGGTCTATCCGATCGCCTCGATCGGGATCACCGCCGCGCTCGTGGTGCTGACCAGGACGTTGTGGATGAGCCACTGGATGGTACGCAACCGCGCCAGCAAGCGGGTCAGGGTGCTGCTGCGGGTGGTGCTGTTCCCGTTCGCGCTGGCCGGGTCGGCCGTGACCGCGGTGGTGTGGCCGGGCGCGCCGGTCGCGGTGGCGGCCGGGGGCGCGCTCTGGGTGACCGGCGGCGGCGAGATCGCCTCCGACTGGTGGTTGCAGGCGGCGCCGGTGACGGCCGCGGCCGTGGTGTTCGGGGTCCTGTGCGGGGGGATCACCGGGCGCGAGATCGAGCGGATCGGCGCCCGGCTGCCGAACCTGCGCAGGGAGGGGCTGCGGGCCCTTGCGGTGCTGGGCGGGTTCGTGGCGTTGTGCGCGGCTGCGGTGAAGGCGATCGCGCTGCTGCTGTGACGGTGTAGCGGGTTATGTGGTGCGGCGGGGTACCTGGGCCACGGTGTCCGGTGCACGGATCGCCGTGACGGCGGGTACCCCGTCCGACGTGAGAAGCGACCCCCACGATCGGCGCCCGCCGGCGGCGGGTGGCGTGAGGGTGGCTGCGCCGTAAGGGATGGAAGGCCCTTTGACGGGGTCAGTTGTCGCGGCGGGAGAAGCGGTTGAAGATGCGCTCTCCGGCGTTGACGGCGCCCTCGGCGACGTCGCGCAGGACGCCGATGAAGGGGTCCTGGGACTCCGACCAGGAACGGCGGTAGGACTCGGCCGCGGCCTTGATCTCGTCGGTGACGCGGGCGTCGGCGTCGTCCTCGCGGCGCGGGTAGTCGCCGCCGATGATGCGGTCGTACTCGCCGCTGCGCTGCCACTTGTCCAGTTCGGCCACGCGTACCACGGCGAACGGGTGGGTGGTGCCGAGCAGGTTGAGCACCTTGAGGAAGCCGTCACGCAGGTCGCCCGCGGTGTCGTACTCCTGGTACTGGGCGAGGAAGGCCTCGATGTTCATCTCGTGGGTGTAGTCGCCGCCGGCGAGCTTCATCAGCGCGCGCTTGGCGGCGTCGGGGTTCTGGCCGGTGAGCAGGCCGCCGCGGTCGGAGGACAGCTCCGACTTGCGGTACCACTCCTCGAGCCCCGCGACGATCGCGCGCAGGCCGATGTAGCCGAGCGGGATCCAGGCCACGCGCGTGGCGAGCGTGGTGAGGATGTCGAGCATCGTGCGGTAGACCGCGTGGCCCGACAGGATGTGCGAGGTCTCGTGGCCGATGACGAAGCGCTGCTCCTCCTCGTTCATGAGGTTGAGCAGGCCGGTCGTCACGACGATGAACGGGTCGTCGAAGCCGATGGCCTTGGCGTTGACCGAGGGGTCCTGCTGCACGTAGATCTCGGGGATGCGGTGCAGATCCAGGATGTACGCGGCGTCGCGCCCCATGTCGTACAGGGAGCGGAACTGGGTCTCGCTCACCCGCACGGCCGAGGCGAGGTACATGAGGCGGAGGCGCCGCTCGCTCACGAGGCCGGACATCTGCTTCAGAACGGTGTCGAACCCACTCAACTTGCGCAGAGCGACCAGAGCGGACCGGTCTGCGGGGTGTTCGTAGGCACGAGACGAGATGCCGGGTAGTTGGATGCGGTTGCGATCCGGGGTGGTCGTCATGCCCGGCATGCTACGTCGGCTGCGGGAGTGATGCGCGGTTCCTTGGTAAGGGGGTGGCTATGAGGCGGTGTACGGCTGGCGCGTAAGGTCCCAATCATGATGAATGCGCCCATGGTGCAGGGGAAGCGCCGTGTGGGGGTGATGGGCGGGACGTTCGATCCCATCCACCACGGCCACCTGGTCGCCGCGAGCGAAGTGGCCCACCATTTCGACCTGGACGAAGTGGTGTTCGTGCCTACGGGCCGGCCGTACCAGAAGTCCACGCGCGAGGTCAGCGCGCCCGAGGACCGCTATCTCATGACGGTCATCGCGACGGCGTCGAACCCGCGTTTCTCGGTTTCCAGGGTGGACGTGGACCGGCCGGGGCCGACCTACACCATCGACACCCTGCGGGACATCTCGGAGATCTACGGGCCGGACGCCGAGCTGTTCTTCATCACCGGCGCCGACGCGCTGGAGGCGATCCTCGGCTGGCAGGATGCCGACGAGCTGTTCGACCTGGCGCACTTCGTGGGGTGCACGCGGCCGGGGCACACGTTGCACGATCCCGGGCTGCCCGAGGGCAAGGTGACGCTGCTGGAGATCCCGGCGCTGGCGATCTCCTCCTCGGAGTGCAGGCAGCGCGTGGAGAAGGGCGAGCCGATCTGGTACCTGGTGCCGGACGGGATCGTTCAGTACATCGGCAAGCGTCGACTGTATCAAGCGCAGATTGTATAGCGCGGGATAGCCGCCTTTGTGGCGATCATGGGGGTATGGCGGATGATTCCCTCGACGGATTAGAGCTCAACGAGAAGTCCTGGTGGGCGCACCGCACGGAGGTCAGCACGACCGGCCTGTTCGCCATGGTACGGCGGCTGCCCGCGCTGATCAGGGACGTGCTGAAGCTGAGCTGGCAGACCAGCAAGGTGGACACCGTCGTCATGATGAGCTCCACGATCGTGTCGGAGATCTTCACCGCGCTGGGGCTGCTGGCCACGACGGACGTGCTCGTCCGGCTGTTCTCGGCCATGCCCACCCCGGAGCGGCTGGTCGCCGCGGTGCCCGGCATCGCGACGGTGGTGGGCGCGGCGGTGCTGCGCGCGGCCTTCGGCGAGGCCGCGCAGTGGGCGCGCGACCGGCTCGATCCGCTGCTCACGCAGAACGTCGACAACCGGATGGTGCGGCTGACGACCGCGGTGGAGCTGGTCGCGTTCGACGATCCGGTCTTCCACGACCAGGTGCAGCGGGCCTCGATGACCGCGTCGAGGGGGCCGTCGATGTTGTTGTGGGCAGTGATGTCCACTGTTACCGGATTTATCGGCCTTTTGGCGGTTTCAGGGGCGCTTGGGGTGCTTCATCCGGTACTGCTGCCGCTCATCCTGCTCTCCGTGGTGCCCAGCACGTGGGCGTCGATCCGCGTCGCCAGGCTCGGCTACGAGGTCACCGCCGGGATCGCGGCCGCCAGGCGCAGGCAGCACACGCTGGAGCACCTCATGACCCAGCGGCCCGCCGCGGCCGAGATCCGGTCGTACACGATGCGTTCGTACCTGCTCGCCGAGTTCGCCCGGATCTACCGGTGGGTGACCCGGTACGAGCTGCGGGCCGTACGCCGCCAGCAGGTGGCCGGGATCTGGGGGAGGTTGTTCGGCGGGCTGGCCACGGGGCTGGTCTACGGGACGCTCGGGCTGCTGCTGTGGACCGGGGAGGTGCACCTGGCCGTGGCGGCGACCGCCGTACTGGCCATCCAGCGGGCAGGAGGCGCCACCGAGCAGGCGTTGCACGGCGTCAACCGGGCCTACGAGGCCGGCCTGTTCTATGAGGACTACATCCGCTTCTGCGCCGACGCCGAGGCGCGCGCGGAGGTCTCCGGCGGTACGGCGCCGCCCGCCGAACCCGACCGCATCCGCGTCGAGGGCGTCGACTTCACCTACCCGGCCGCCGACACGCCCGCGCTGTCCGGCGTCTCCATCAGGATCGAGCCCGGCGAGATCGTCGCGCTGGTCGGGGAGAACGGCTCGGGCAAGACCACGCTGGCCAAGCTCATCGGCGGCCTCTACCTGCCCGAGTCGGGAACCGTCTCCTGGGGCGGCGTCGACCCAGCGCCGGATCGACCGGCCCGCGTTGCGCGAGCGGATCGCCGTCATCGCCCAGGACTTCACCCACTGGCCGATGTCCGCGGGTCAGAACATCGCGATCGGGCGGCACGACTCGGGCGAGTCGCTGGAGGGCGTGCTGGCCGCCTCGGGGGCGGACGCGGTCGTGAGCCGCCTGCCGTACGGGCTGGAGACCATGCTCGACCCCAGCTACAAGGGCGGGACGGAGCTGTCGGGCGGGCAGTGGCAGCGCATCGCGGTCGCGCGCGGCCTGTACCGCGACGCGCCGCTGCTCATCTGCGACGAGCCCACGGCCTCCCTCGACGCGCGGTCGGAGCACGCCATCTTCGAGAGCATCCGGCGCCACGCCGTGCAGCGCACCGTGCTGATGATCACGCACCGGCTGGCCAGCGTACGCTGGGCCGACCGCATCTACGTGCTCGAACGCGGGAAGGTAGTGGAGGAGGGGACCCACATCTCGCTCATGGAACGTTCTGGCATCTACGCCGAGATGTTCACTCTGCAGTCGAGGGCCTACACCGAGGAAGGGTAATCTCGTAGGTAGCCGATAGAGGAGGACTGACCCGCATCGTGACCGCATCCGACAGAGCCGTCCAGCTCGTCAAGATCGCCGCCGAGGCCGCGGCGGACAAGCTGGCCGATGACATCCTCGCCTACGACGTGAGCGAGCAGCTCGTCATCACCGACGCGTTCCTGCTCTGCTCCGCCACCAACGACCGCCAGGTCCGCGCCATCGTCGACGAGATCGAAGACAGGCTGCGCATCGAGGCAGACGTCAAGCCGGTACGCCGCGAAGGTGAGCGCGAGGGGCGCTGGGTGCTCCTCGACTACATCGACCTCGTCGTCCACGTCCAGCACGAGGAGGACCGCACCTTCTACGCGCTGGAGCGCCTGTGGAAGGACTGCCCGGCGATCGGCCTGCCGGAGAGCGTCACCCACGCCAACATCCAGCGGGCCCGCTCTTGAGTAGACGCATCGTCTGCCTGCGGCACGGCCAGACGCTCTGGAACGTCGAGCACCGCTTCCAGGGCCACACCGACATCGCACTCGACGAGACCGGCCAGGCCCAGGCGGCCAGGGCGGCGTCGCTGCTGGCCGCGTTGAAGCCCACCCTCATCGTCTCCTCCGACCTGAGCCGCGCTCACGACACCGCCATGGCGCTCGCCAGGATCGTCAAGCTCGACGTCGCCGTCGACAAGGACCTGCGCGAACGCGGCGGCGGCGCCTGGGAAGGGCTGACCAGGGAGGAGATCCGGGCCCGCTGGCCCGAGGAGTACATCGCCTGGGAGGCCCCGGACGGCGAACCGGTCACCGAGGTCGCGGCCCGCGTGGTCGCCGCCATGCGCCGGTGGGCGGCCCAGCTCGACGACGACGGCCTGCTCGTCATCGCCTCCCACGGCGCGGCGCTGCGGCTCGGCATCTGCGAGCTGCTCGGCCTGCCGGAGGAGCTCTGGCACAGCCTCGGCGGCCTCGGCAACTGCAGCTGGTCGGTGCTGGAGGAGGGCCGCAAGGGCTGGCGTCTGCTGGAGCACAACGCCGGTACGCTGCCCGAACCCGTCAACAGCGACGACATCGAGACCTAGAGACTGATCGCCTCGGCCGCCTTGCTCGTGTTCAGGAGTCTGGGCGGCACGAGGCGGACAATCTGGTTGCGCATCCAGATGTGGGTGCGTTTCGAGGGCACCAGGAACCTGTCGGCGCCTCTGGCCTGCTTCTGACAGACGGCCACGTAGGGGCGCATGCGGGCTTCGTAGGTGGTCAGGGCGGTTTCGACGGCTTGTCTGCTGAGCTCTTCGGCCAGGATGTAGGCGCCGACCACCGCGAGGCCGGTGCCCATGCCGCCGGGGCCGGGGGCGTGGGCCGCGTCGCCCAGGAGGACGGTGCGGCCCTTGCTGTAGGTGGGGGCCTGGATCTGGGTGGCCTGGGAGAAGTAGAGGTCGTCGGCCTGGTGCATGGCTTCGAGGAGTTCCGGGGTTCTCCAGCCCATGCCTGCGAAGGCTGATGCGATTGCGGCGCGTTCGTCCTGGATGTGGATCTCGGGGGAGGCGAAGTCCAGAGCGGCTCTCGTTTCCGTGAGGGTTATGCAGCGGCCCGGGACTGTGTACATGACTGGGGTGGGGTGCCTCTGCTCTGTTGAGAAGATCGCGCCGTACATGCCCAGGTGTTGGGTTGGCACCTTTCCCCATCGGAGGCGGCGGACTGTGGAGTTCTGGCCGTCCGCGCCTACTACCAGGTCGAATGTTTCCTCCTTGGCTTTGGCGAAGGTCGCTGTCACCGCTGGTCCGGTGTCGTGCAGTGCGGTGATGGTGTCGTTCCAGACGTAGTTCGTGGTCGAGGCTTCTCTGAGGATTTCGGACAGGGTGCCGCGCAGGATTTCCACGTCGCCGCTGAAGGCTTCGGCTGGGAGGGTGGAGACCGGGGTTCCGGCCTTGTTCAGGATGGTGATGGGGGCCGGGGTTTCTGCTGCTGCCCTTATCTTTTCCAGGAGGCCCATGGCCTCCAGGACCTTAAGTTGGGGGCGGCCGCGGAAGTCGACTGCCTGGCCGCCCTGGCGTGGGGATGGGGCTCGTTCCACCACTGTGACCTTGTGGCCCTGTCTTGTGAGCCAGTGGGCCAGGGCTGGTCCGGCTATTCCGGCGCCGGAGATGAGAATGTTCATGGGATTCCTTCGCTCAGGGTGTACGCCGTAGTCTCCGGGGAGGCGGGGAGGTTCGCGAAGGGTGCACTAGTGCGGTGATTTTTCGGGATATTGCGGGGGAACTGCGGGTTCGGATTGTTTCGGGGGAGTTGACGGAGGGGGAGTTGGTGCCGTCCACTCGGCAGATCATGCGGGAGTGGGGGGTGGCCATGGCTACTGCCTCCAAGGTGCTGGCGGTGTTGCGGGAGGAGGGGCTGGTGCGGATGGTCCCGGGAGTGGGGACCGTGGTGGCGTGGTCTGGGCGCTCGCGGGGCGTGTCCTCCTCGGCCGGCTCGCTCGGCCCGTCTGGCTCGCTCGGCCCGTCTGGCTCGCTCGGCCCGTCTGGCTCGCTCGGCCCGTCTGGCTCATTCGGCCCGTCTGGCCAGGCTGGGGCGTATGGCCTGACTGGGTCGTCCGGTGGGGCCTTGGCAGGGGGCCCGCTGACGGCGGAGATGGTCGTGCGGGCCGCCATCGACCTGGCCGACGAGGAGGGGCTGGCCGCGGTGACGATGCGCCGCGTGGCGACGGCGCTGGGGGTGTCGACGGTGGCCCTGTACCGGCACGTGCGGGGCAAGGGTGAGCTGGTGCGGGAGATGGTCGATCAGGTGTACGGCGAGGCCCGGCTGCCCGCCCGCGTACCGGTGGGCTGGCGCAAACAGGTCGAACTGTCACTGAGGCTGCAGTGGGGCATACACCGGCGCCACCCATGGCTGGCATACGCCTACCCCCTGACCAGGCCGCCCCTGGGACCCAACGGACTGGCCCACACCGAGTGGATCATGCGAGCGGTATCGGGGCTGGGCCTGGACCCGAACACCCTGTTGCACGTGGCGGTCTCGCTGGCCGCGTTCATCAGGGGTTTGGCGGCCAACTTGGAGCCGGAGGCGCTGGCCGTACAGGACACCGGGATGAGCGACGACGAGTGGATGGCCACAAGAGAAGCAACCCTGAAAAAACATCTCCCCAACCACCCAATATTGGCCAAAGTCCTCCGCAACCAGCAGCTTGACCTGGACCTGGACACCCTGTTCGAGTTCGGCCTGAACCGCCAGCTGGACGCCCTGGCGGTGCTGGCGACGCCCGATTAGGCGAAACGACAGGATGCCGATATGCTCACCGAGCGCCGCAACGAGCAGACTCGAAGCGGTGACCAGGGGCTATGGCGCAGTTGGTAGCGCGCTTCCATGGCATGGAAGAGGTCTGGGGTTCGAATCCCCATAGCTCCACAAGCAAGGTCCTCCACATCGGCGCGCTTCGCGCGTTCGGGTTCCAGGCGTTTCTCCAGTCGAGCTGAAGCTCGACCCCTGAAGGTCCTCCCTCCGGTCGGGCGTTCTTTCTGGCTAAGGGCATGGTGCTGCGCGCGTTCTTTCAGTCGGGGCGCGGCCCCGACTCCTGGTCGTCCTCGCTGCGCTCGGGCGTTCTTGTGGTCCCGCCCGTTGCCCAGCTAGGTGGTTGGGCAGTTGGATCCCACCCTGATCTGTGGCCCTCGCTGCGCTCGGGCGTCTTGACCGTGCGCCTTCGGCGCGGCTTGCGCGTCTGATGAGGCACGGATGCGGTTTGGCGAGGTCAGGTGCCGAGGTCGCGTAGGTGGACGAAGCGATTCGTTGACCCCTGCCACATACCCCATGCACTCTCGACACGCTCGTAGTGCGGGCAGGTCGAGGCTCCCCGCGGAAGCGTCATAGGTAGTCAGCACGCGTTGCAGCTGGCCGGCGATGGGGTGAAGAACGTCAACAGAAGGCTCACTGATCAGCGCCGCGACAAACACGTCCAACACGCGGGCATGCGCTCGGCCGACGGGCGTGGATCAAACTCATGCGGGACAAGCAACTCGGCAGGAAAGGCGTCGGCGTTGGTGTCCGCCGGTGCGGGAGCGGCACATGGTGACAAACCCGCCAAGCCGGGCACGCGAGCCCAACGCGAGGCACTACGCCTGGAGATGCTGGTGCTGGAAGGCAGCAGCGCCCACATCGCCGCAGAGATGCGAGCGTGGCGGTGCGCCGAACTGGCCGGCCACGACGACCTGCGCTCCTGGGCGCTGACCGCCCGCCACCCGAGAAGGCCGTGCCCGCTCGACCGCCGAGGAGAAGCAACCCAACTACGTCGCCCATCTTTACGCCGGTCCGCGCGGTGCTGTCGTCCAGAAGCCTGCACGGCGCCTGCGCTCGCGGCGAGGCTACGGGGTGAGGGGTTCAGGGGTGTGGGGGTCGCAGAGGTAGCGTTGGAGGATGGGGGCGAGCCAGGAGACGACCTCGTCGCGGGACAGTGCGGCGACCGGTGGCAGTCGCAGGATGTAGCGGGTGAGGGCGAGGCCCAGGATCTGGGAGGCGGCCAGGCCGGCGCGCACGGGCGCCTCCTCGGGGCCGGCCAGCGCGGCGACCGTGGGGCCGAGCTGGGTGGCGAAGATGGAGCGGACGCGTTCGGCCGCCGCCTCGTTGGTGACGCCGGTGCGCAGGAGTACCTGGAGGGCCTCGTTGTTCTCCCACAGGTCTAGGAAGTGGCCGCTTAGTACGGCACCGATCTGGGCGCGGGGCACGGCGGAGAAGTCCGGAAATTTCAGGTCGATGTGGGCGGCGGCGGCGAACAACTTCTCCTTGGTGCCGAAGTAGCGCATCACCATGGCCGGGTCGATGCCGGCATCGGCGGCGATCGACCTGATCGTGGTCTTCTCGTAGCCGTCGGCGGCGAAGCGCTCGCGGGCGGCGGACAGGATCGCGGCCTTGGTGTCGGCGGAACTCCTTCTCATGTCAACGACTGCAGGCCACCAAGCGTGGGCTTGGGCTGGTCGGCGCGTTCCACCCGGCCCTCGTGCCAGCGCGGCTCGGCGCTCTCCTGGACGGTGCCGTCCGACCTGAAGATCAGATAGCGGTCGAAGTCGGCGGCGAACCAGCGGTCGTGGGTGACGGCCAGGACGGTGCCGGAGAACCCGGCCAGCCCGCGCTGCAGGGCCTCGGCGCTCTCCAGGTCGAGGTTGTCGGTCGGCTCGTCGAGAAGCAGCAGGGTCGCGCCGGACAGCTCCAGCAGCAGAATCTGCAGCCGGGCCTGCTGGCCGCCGGACAACGTCTCGAACCGCTGGTTCGCCGCGGGCGCCAGCTCGTAGCGGGCCAGGGCGGCCATCGCCTCGTTCAGGGTGAGCGCGTGGCCGTCCATGGCCAGCTCGGCCGGGGTACGGCCGTGCAGCTCCGACCGGGCGTGGGTCTGCACGAAACGGCCGGGCACGACCCGGGCGCCCAGCCGTGCCGAGCCGGTGTGCCGGACCTTGGGCACCGCGCCGTCGGCGGCCTCTTCGAGCAGTTGCAGGAAATGGGACTTGCCCGAGCCGTTCGAGCCCAGCACGCCGATGCGCTCGCCGTACCAGATCTCCGTGTCGAAGGGGCGCATCAGGCCCGTGAGCTCCAGCGCTTCGCAGACGACCGCGCGCTTGCCGGTGCGTCCGCCGCGCAGCCGCATGCGTACGTTCTGCTTCTTGGGGGCACGCTCTGGCGGGCCGACCTCCTCGAACCGGCTGAGCCTGGTGCGCGCGGCGCGATAGGAGGAGGCCACGGCGTCGTTGTTGGCGGCGGTCTGCTGCAAAGTGCGTACCATCTGGCGCAGCTTGGCGTGCTCCTCGTTCCAGCGGCGGCGGCGCTCCTCCAGCCGGGCGATGCGGTTCTCCCGGCCCTCGGCGTAGGTGGCGAAGCCCCCGCCGTGAACCCAGACGCCGCGCGACTCGACCGTGACGATGCGATCGGTGGCGTTGGCCAGCAACTGCCGGTCGTGGGAGACCAGCATCACGGTCTTGGGAGTGGCGCGCAGGTGCGCCTCCAGCCACTCCTTTCCCGGCACGTCGAGGTAGTTGTCCGGCTCGTCCAGCAGCAGGACCTGGTCGGGGCCGCGTAGCAGGGCCTCCAGGACGAGCCGCTTCTGCTCGCCGCCCGACAGGGTGTTGACCGGGCGGTCGCGGACCGCGTCCCAGGGCAGGCCGAGAGCGGCGGTCGTGCAGGTGTCCCACACGACCTCCATGTCGTAGCCGCCGACGTCGGCGTAGTCGGTGAGCGCCTGAGCGTAGGCGAGCTGGGTCGCCTCGTCGTCGTGCGCGGCGATCGCCGCCTCCTGGCGCTCCAGCTCGGCGGCGGCGGCCTGGATCTGGCTTGACGCCGCCGACAGCAGCAGCCTGTGCAGGGTACGGCCGTCGCGGACGCTGCCGATGAACTGCGGCATCACTCCGAGTCCGCCCGACTGCACCACCCGGCCTTCGTCCGGCTGGAGCTCTCCGGAGACCAGCCGCATGAGGGTGGTCTTGCCCGCACCGTTCGGGCCGACCAGTCCGGCCTTGACGCCGTCGCCGATGCGGAACGACACCTCGTGCAGAAGCAGCCGCCCATCCGGCAGCACGTAGGTCAGCCGGTCCACTTCGACATGACCCGCCATGGTCACCTGTTTCCTTCGCTCGACGTAGACTAGATCATCGTTCGAGTCGCCGGATCAATGATCCGGTCACGATCATCATACTCGTCTCCTGGCGGAGGGGCCAGGCGCGCCCGCCGGGGCCCGGGCCGGTCGATCGCGTGTTCAGAACCCGGGCGCGGCCGACGGAGCCCGCAGTTCGCCCAGGTACGGATGCCACAGGTGGTCGGGATCGTCCTCCACGGCCCTGACGATCTCCCGCATGGTGGCCAGCACCTTCGGCTCGTCCTCGTACACGTCGCCCTGGAGCATCTTCAGCACGTCGATCCGGTAGCGGTCGTCCTGGACGAACGCGGTGAACAGGATGTTCAGCCGGTAGTACATGGAGATGAACTCGTACCAGTTCTGTACGGCCCTGCGCAGCTTGGACTCGTAGGCGGCGAAGCGGCGCCTGGAGAAGTCGTCGGCCCGCGCCGCGGCGATGATGTCCTGGCAGGCGATGCGGGCGCTGTTGAGCGCCACGCTGACCCCGCTGGAGAAGATCGGATCGACGAACCGCGCCGCGTCCCCGATGAGCACGTACTTGTCGCCGACGATCTGCTTCATGCCGTAGCTGTAGTCGCCCTCCGCCTTGAGCGGCCTGACCTGCTGCGCGTTCTTCAGCACGTCGAGCAGTTCGGGACGGCTGGCGATGGTGTTCCAGAAGAACTTCTCCTGGTCCCCGCTGTAGGAGCGCAGGCGGGCACGCTGGCTGACGACGCCGACCGACGTGATCGTGTCGGTGATCGGGATCTGCCACACCCAGGTGTCGGCCACCGGCAGGAAGTGGATGAAGATGTAGTCGGCCTGCTCCTTGTCCACCGCCAGCGCGGCCCGGTCGAGGTTGTCGAACCACGTGTGGACGGCGTACTGGTTGAAGACCGGGTCGACGATCTTCGTCTTGAGCTGGGTTCCCAGATGGGTGCGCCGGCCGCTGGCGTCCACCACCATCCGCACGGTGATCGGCACGGACTGCCCGCCGATCCGGACGCGCATCACCGGCCGCTCACCGGAGAGGTCGACCTCGCCCACCGGCACCCCCTGGTAGACCGTGGCGCCAAGGCTCTCGGCGTTCTTCAGCAGGATCTGGTCGAACAGTCCCCGGTCCACATGGAAGGTGTAGTCACGGTCCACGCCGAGCTGCTCCCGCTCCGCGAAGAGCACCTCGGCCGAGCGGAAGCCGTTGGTCAGATTGCGGAAGCCCATCTGGTCGATGTCACGTTCCTCGGCGGAGGTCCACGCCGCGCCGTACTTCTTCGGGAAACCGGCCTGCTCGACCTTGTCCATGCACCCCGTCTCGATGAGCACCGGGGTGGTGGCCGGGACGAGCGACTCTCCGACGTGCTCTCGGGGGAAGGTCTCACGCTCGAAGACGGCCACGGACAGGTTGGCCTTGGCCAGATAGGCGGCGGCCGTCGCGCCCGCCGGTCCGCCCCCGATGATGCCGATGTCGAAGTCTGTTTTCACCGTGTTCTCCTGTCTACTTCCCGGCGGACAGCTCGTGGACCATGTCGGTGATGGCCCTGAGGCTCTGGAAGTGCCGCATCGTGATGTGCGTGGGCGGGACCGTCACGCCGAGCTCCTTTCTGATGTAGGCGAGCAGCATCGTGGTGTTCATGCTGTTGAGAACCCCCCAGTCGACCAGGGGCGTCTCCTGGTCGAGCTCGGAGACCTCGCTCTCGTCAAGGAACTTCGCGCTCACGTAGTCGGTGATCGCGGTGTTGATCCGCGCACGGTCGGCGACGGCCATCGGTCCTCCCTAGACGTCATGGCGTGATCCGTTGCTGGCCTCGATCGTCGGCAGCTCCGGTGGAGGCACGCTTGGGCCCGGCTATCGGGACGCGGTCCGCGGGCGGCCGGGCGTTCGAGCCGGACCCAAGCGGCGGCGGTGACGATCGTCGGCACTGGAGGCGCGACGTGCCGGAGAGGAGACCCAGATGTCGGATCACCTGGGAGAGCCGAGCCCCGATGACATCGCGGTGGTCGGCGTCGGATGCAGATTTCCCGGCGGGGTGCGCACCATGGAGGACCTGTGGCGGGTCCTGCTGGACGGAGTGGACGTCCTGGACACGGTGCCCGGCGACCGGTGGAGCGACGCCTTCCACAGCACCGACCAGAAACAACCCGGCACCATGTACGCCGACCAGAGCGGCCTGCTGGCGGACATCGACCGGTTCGACGCCGGCTTCTTCGGGATATCGCCGCGTGAGGCGGCCGAGATGGACCCGCAGCAGCGCATGCTGCTGGAGGTCGCGGCCGAGGCGATGGAGGACTCCGGCCTCCCCCGGCACCGATGGGAGGGCAGCCGCACCAGCGTGCACGTGGGCCTGCTCGGCTCGGACTACATGCTCCTGCACGCCAAGACGCTGGGCGTCGAAGGGATCGACCAGTACTTCGCCAGCGGGAAGGAATCCAGCTTCGCGGCAGGCCGCATCGCCTACGCCTTCGGTCTTCGCGGTCCGTCCATGGCCGTCAGCACCGCGTGCTCGTCGTCGCTGAGCGCCGTCCACCTGGCCTGCCGGGCATTGCGCGACGGCGAGGCCGACACCGCGCTCGCGGGCGGCGCCAACGCGCTGATCACGCCCGAGCTGTCGGTGTTCATGAGCAAGGCGCGAGCGCTGTCACCGACCGGCCGCTGCCGTCCCTTCGACGCCGCCGCCGACGGCATCGCGCGCAGCGAGGGTTGCGCGGTGGTGGTGCTCAAACGGTACGGCGATGCCGTCCGCGACCACGACCACGTCCACGGGATCATCCTCGGCAGCGCCATGAATCACGACGGGCAGAGCGCGGGCCTGACGGTGCCCAGCGCGGTGGCCCAGCAGGAACTGCTGCGGCAGGCGCTGGTCTCGGCCGGCGTCGGCGCGGACGTGCCCGCGTACGTGGAGGCGCACGGCACGGGCACCCCGCTCGGCGACCCGTTGGAGCTTTCCGCGCTGGCCGAGGTCCTGGGCAAGGGGCGTCCGCCGGGGAGCCCCCTGCTCGTCGGCTCGCTCAAGGCCAACTTCGGGCACATGGACGCCACCGCCGGGGTGGCCGGCCTGCTCAAGGCGCTCCTGGTCGCCCGGCACCGCGTCGTGCCGAGGCAGATCCACTTCGACGCGCCCACCCCGATGATCGACTGGGTGGCCGGCGGGCTGGCCGTACCCGGGCGGAACCTGCCTCTGACCGGGCCGGCGGTCACCGGCGTCAGCGCCTTCGGCCTGTCGGGCACCAACGTGCACGTCGTCGTCCGGGCGCCGCAACCGGCCGAGCCCCCGGCGACGCCCGGGCCCGCGGCGCCCGGCGCCCTGCTGTTGTCCGCCACCACCGCGGAGGGCCTGCGCGCCCTCGCCGCCGACCACAGCGAGGCCCTCGGCGAGGATCCGGGCGAGCTGAGCGGGCGGCTGACGGCGGCGGCCGTGCGCCGCACCCATCACGTCCACCGGCTCGCCGTCGCCGGGTCCGACGCGGCGGAACTACGCGCGGGACTGGCGGCGTTCCTCGACGGCCGCGAGCACGACGCGGTCTCGGTGGGGTCGATACGGCCGGCGGACCTGCCGGTGGTGTACGCCTTCTCGGGGCACGGAGCCCAGTGGCCCGGCGTCGGCACGGACCTGTACCAGCACGACGCCGTGTTCCGCGAGGCACTCGACGAGTGCGACGCCGAGCTGCGCCCGCACAGCGGATGGGCGCTGCTGGACGTGCTGCGCGACCCCGGCCCCGCCGCCCTGCGCGCGACCGTGACCGGCCAGCCCGCGCTGTTCGCCCTCCAGATCGCGCTGGCCAGATCGTGGAGCGCGTGGGGAGTGCGGCCGGACGCGGTGATCGGCCACAGCATGGGAGAGATCGCCGCGGCCTGCGTCGCGGGAGCCATGACGCTCTCCGAGGCGGCGCGGCTGATCGTCGAGCGCAGCCAGGCGCTGGAGCGGGCCAAGGGCACCGGCGCCATGGCCTCGATCGACATGGGCGCCGGCCGGGTACGCGAACGGCTCGCCGAATGGGGTCTCGAGGTGTCGGTCGCCGCCGTGAACGGCCCCCGCTCGGTCGTCGTCAGCGGCCCGGTCGAGCAGGTGGCCGAGGCCGTACGCCGGATGAAGGCGGAGGGCGGCACGGCCGTCGAGCTGTCGGTCGAGTACCCCTCGCACGGACCGCTGATGCTGCCCTACGGCCGGGAGCTGCGCCGCAGCGTGGCGCCTCTGCGCACGTCGGAACCGGCGATTCCGATGCTGTCCACCGTGGACGCCGAGGGCGCTCCCGCGGCCCTGGACGAGGCGTACTGGGAGCGGAACCTGTGCTCGCCCGTGCTGTTCTGGCCCGCTGTCGACCGGCTGCTAGCGGAGCGGGACGCGGTGTTCGTCGAGATCGGGGCGCACCCCGTACTGTCGCGCCCGCTGCGCGACGCGCTGGCCCGCCGCGGCCGGCAGGGCATGGTGGTGAGTTCGCTGGCACGCGGGGAGAGCGGTCCCGCGATGCTCGCGCGCTCGCGCGCCGACCTGCACGTCGCCGGCGTCGGCGTCGACTGGGCGCGGGGCTGGGACGGACCGGTCGCCACGGTCGCCCTCCCGCCGCCTCGCTGGGCCGGCACACGCTTCTGGCTGGCCGGCGTGCCGCGCGGCGTCCAGTCCACCGCGCCCGCCACGCCGCGCACGCCCGTGGCCGCGGCGGGGGCCGCGCCGGAGGCGGGGCACAAGGACATCAGGGCCGCCGTGCACGAGCAGCTCGCCCAGGTGCTGGGACACCCGGAGGGCACCCGGTTCCCCGAGACGCGCGGCCTGTTCGAGCTGGGGCTCGACTCGATCGGCCTGATGGATTTCGCCGAGCGTCTCCAGACGGTCGCCGGCCAACCCGTGGAGGCGGCCGACGTGCTCGCCCACGCCTCCGTCGCGGCGCTCACCGGCCACCTCCTGAGCCTCATGGACACCGAGCCGGAGGCCGCTCCCGCCGCGGAACCCGCCTTCACCGGCCCTGAGCCCGTTGCCGTCGTCGGGCTGGCCTGCCGCGTCCCCGGCGCACGGGACGCGGAAGCCTTCTGGACGCTGCTGAGCGAGCGCCGCGATGCCATCGGCCCGGTGCCGCCCGCCCGCTGGGACGCCGACCGGCTGTTCGACGCCGGCGCCACGGCCACCACCATGGGCGGCTTTCTGGAGTCCGTGGACGGGTTCGACCACGGCTTCTTCCGCGTCTCTCCGCGGGAGGCGCGCAGCATGGACCCCCAGCAGAGGCTGTTCCTGGAGGTCGCCTGGGAGGCGCTGGAACACGCCGGGCTGCCCGCCGAGGATCTGCGCGACAGCCGTACCGGCGTCTTCGTGGGCCTGAACTCCACCGACTACCAGCAGTTGGTGCTGAGCGGCGACGCGGAGGTCGACCTGTACTACGGCACGGGCAACTCCTTCTCCGGCTCGGCGGGGCGGCTTTCGTACCTGCTGGGGCTGCGCGGGCCGAGCCTCGCCGTGGACACCGCCTGCTCCTCCTCGCTCACCGCGGTGCACCTGGCCTGCCAGAGCCTGCGCGCGGGCGAGAGCGAGGTCGCGGTCGCGGGCGGGGCGAACGTCATGGTCACGCCGACCATCTTCCGTGCCATGTCCGCCGCGGGCGCGCTGTCCAGGGACGGCAGATGCAAAACCTTCGACGACTCCGCCGACGGCTACGGGCGCGGGGAGGGCGCGGGCGCGGTCGTGCTGAAGCGGCTGTCTGACGCCCGCAGGGACGGCGACCAGGTGCTCGCCGTCATCCGCGGCAGCGCGGTGAACCAGGACGGCGCCAGCGGCGGCCTGACCGTGCCGAGCGGCGTGGCGCAGCAGGAGGTCATCGGCGACGCCCTCCGGCAGGCCGGCCTCGAGGCGGCGCAGGTGGACTACGTCGAGGCGCACGGCACGGGCACCCGTCTCGGTGACGCCGTCGAACTGCGCGCGCTGGCCACAGCGCTCTGCGCCGGCAGGTCCGCGGCGCGCCCGCTGCTGGTCGGCTCGGTCAAGACCAACATCGGCCACCTGGAGGCCGCGGCGGGCATCGTCGGACTGATCAAGGTGGTGCTGGCGCTCGGCCACGGCCGCATCCCCGCGCACCTGCACTTCGACCTGCCCACCCGGCAGTTCGCATGGGAACGGCTGCCGCTGCGGGTGCCGGGCGAGGCGGTGCCGTGGAACGGCGAGGGCGGTGCCCGCGTCGCCGGAGTGAGCGCCTTCGGGTTCACCGGCACCAACGCCCACGTCGTCCTTCAGGAGCCGCCCGCCGCGTCGCCACGCCCCGCACGTCCGGACAGGGCGATGACACTCGCGGTGTCCGCGCGCACCGAGCAGGCGCTCGACGAAGCCGTCGCGCGGATGCGGGAACGACTGGCCGCCACGCCGGAGGAGGAACTCGCCGACCTGTGCTGGACCTCTCTGGTGCGGCGCACCCACCACGAGCACAGGATCGCCGTCGTGGGCTCGTCGGCCGGGGAACTGGCCGACCGGCTCGCCGAGCCGCGCCACCGCGGGCACGTGCCGGCGGGGGAGGCCCGTCCCGTGCGCTTCCACCTTCACTCCGCCGCGCCGGACGCGACGTGGTACGCACAGGCCGAACGGCTGCTGCCCGGCCTCGGCATCGAGCGGATCTGGGAACGCACGCGAGACGAACTGCGGGCCACCGACGTGCCGGGAGCGGAGGAGCTGGCGGGTCACCTCGCGGCCGTCGAGGTGTGGCGGACGCTGGGCGTGACCCCGGCAGAGGTGAGCGCCGACCCCGGGCCCGGCACGTACGCCACCGGCGGACTGCCGCCCAAGGAGGCGGCCAGGGCGCTGGCGGCGGGAACACCGCCCCGCGGGCGAAACGGCGCCGAAGGGGCCGATCTGGTCCTCGGTCTCGGGCCCGGCGGCTGTACGGTCTCCGGCGAGGATCCCGGTCCCGGGCCGCTGGACGTGATGGCCGCGCTGCACGTGCGCGGTGCCAGGATCGACTGGGACCTGACCGCCCATCCTGGCCGCAGAGTGGTGCCGCTGCCGCGATACCCCTGGCAGCGGGCGCGGCACTGGGTCGACGCCGTCGTCGCGGTCCCGGAGGTCGTCGCCGAGGCGGCGGCCGGCGTGCCGGCCGAGGAGACGCCGCTGACCCGGCTGGTCCGGGCGACGCCCGCCCCGCTGCGCGAGGAGATCCTGTTGCCTCCGCTGCTCGACCTGGTCGCCGACGTACTCGGTGGAGCTGACGACATCGACCCTGACCAGGGGTTTTTCGGGATGGGCATGGATTCTGTGCTCTCGCTTCGGCTCAAGGCCGCCACCGAGGCCGCGCTCGGCACGACGCTTCCCAACACGGTCGTGTTCGAGTGCCCCACTCCCCGGTCCTTCGCCAGGTTCATCGTGGCCGAGCTCTCGGGCGAGGCGGACGACCTCGCCGGGCTGAGTGACGAGGCGCTGGCGGCTCGGGTCTCGGGCGTGCTGGCGAACTCCGCCTCCGCTTTGGGCGGCTCCTGACGACTCCAGTCGTACCCAAGCGCCGATAGAGGACGCGCGCCTTGACTCGACACCAGCGACGCCAATGGAAGGAAGCGAGAGATGACCCAGGCTGATCTTCGCGCCCAGCTCATCGAATCCCTGCGGATGATCGAACGCCTGCGGAGCAGGCTCGCCGAGAAGGGCGACGCCGCGCGGCGGGAGCCGATCGCGGTGATCGGCGCGGGATGCCGGCTGCCCGGCGGTGTCGACGGGCCCGACGCGTTCTGGCGGCTGCTGCGCGCCGGGCGCGACACGGTGCGTCAGTTCCCCGCCGACCGCGCCGACCTGCGGGCCTGGTACGACCCTGACCCCGACACGCCGGGCACCACCTATACGCTCAACGGCGCGTTCGTCGACCAGGTGGACCGCTTCGAGCCCGAGGTGTTCGGAATCTCGCCGCGCGAGGCGATCGGCATGGACCCGCAGCAGCGCCTGGTCCTCGAAGTCGCCTGGGAGGCCCTGGAGCATGCCGGGTACGCGCCGGACTCGCTCGGCGGCAGCGCCACCGGGGTGTACCTGGGTGTGAGCACCACCGACTACGTCCGGCTGCGGCAGGAACGCGGCGACGCCGCCGACGTCGACGCCTACCAGCTCATGGGCGAGCCCAGCTTCACCGCCGGGCGGCTCTCCTTCGTGCTGGGCCTGATGGGGCCGAGCCAGGTCGTCGACACCGCGTGCTCCTCGTCCCTGGTCGCGCTGCACGACGCCTGCCGTGCCCTCTCGCTGGGAGAGTGCGACCTCGCCCTGGCCGGCGGGGTCAACCTCATGCTCAGCCCGTACTCCTTCGTCCTGCTCAGCAAGTTCCGCGGCCTGGCGCCCGACGGGCGCTGCAAGACCTTCGACGCCTCCGCCGACGGCTACGGGCGCGGCGAAGGCGCGGGCCTGGTGGTGCTCAAGAGGCTCGCCGACGCCGAACGGGACGGCGACAACGTGCTCGCCGTCGTCGCCGGCACCGCGGTACGCCACGACGGGCACAGCAGCGGGATGACCGTGCCCAATCCGGCCTCCCAGCAGGCCGTCATCGCCGCCGCGCTGGAGCAGGCCGGCCTGGACCCCGCCGACCTCGACTACGTGGAGGCGCACGGCACCGGCACCGCGCTGGGCGACCCCATCGAGCTGCGAGCGCTGGAGGCGGTCGTCGGCAGCGCCCACCACCCCGCCTCCCCGCTGCTGGTCGGCTCCGTCAAGACCAACATCGGCCACCTGGAAGCCGCGGCGGGCATCGCCGGGCTGCTCAAACTGGTGCTGTCCGTGCACCACGGGGAGATCCCCGCGCATCTGCACTTCACCGACCCCAACCCGAACGTGGACTGGGCCGGGCTGCACCTGCGCGTCGTGGAGGAGAATCAGCCGTGGCCGGCGCGGGGCGGCGTCAGGGCCGGTGGGGTGAGCGGATTCGGCGCCAGCGGCACCAACGCGCACGCGGTGCTCACCGAACCGCCGCCGCGCCCGCCGGAGGCACCGCGAACGGGCGCGTCCCGCGAGCACGGCGTGCTCACGCTGTCCGCCAGAACGGAAGGCTCCCTGCGCGCCTTGGCCGCGAACCACGCCGCCCATCTGCGCGAGCAGGACACCCTGTCGCTCGACGACGTCTGCCGCACCACCCAGACCGGGCGCGGCCGCATGGCCAAGGGACTGGCCGTGACCGGCGACTCGCCGCGGGAACTGGCGCGGGCGCTGGACGCCTTCGCCCGCGGCGATCACGATGACGCCTGCACGACGGTGCCGCTCGCCCCGCACCGCAACCGCGGCCTGGCCTGGCTCTTCACCGGTCAGGGCGCCCAGTACGGCCGGATGGGGCAGGAACTGCGGGCGGAACCGCGCTACCGCCAGGCGATCGAGCAGGTCGCGGAACTCATGGACCCCCTGCTCGACCAGCCGCTGTCCGTTCTGCTCGACCTGCCCGACGGCACGGACTCCCCGATCCACCGCACGGGCAACACCCAGCCCGCGCTGTTCGCCGTCGGATACGCGCTGGCCCAGCTCTGGTCGTCCTGGGGAGTACGGCCGGTCGCCGTCATGGGCCACAGCGTGGGAGAGATCACGGCCGCCTGCGTAGCCGGCGTGCTCGACCTGCCGGACGCGGTGCGGCTCGTGGCCGCCCGGGGCAGGCTCATGCAGGCTCTGCCGGAGGGCGGCGTCATGGCCACCCTGGTATGCGACGAGGAACGGGCCAGGCGAGCCATCGAGGGCACGGACCTGGTGTCGGTGGCGGCGGTCAACGGCCCGTCCGACACCGTCATCGCCGGCCCCGCGGGGGAGGTCGCCGCGGTCACCGGCAGGTTGCTGGAAGAGGGAGTCAAGAGCCGTCTGCTGAAGGTGTCGCACGCCTTCCACTCGCCGCTGCTCAACCCCATCCTGGACGACCTGCGCGCGGTGGCCCGCGACATCACGCACCACGAGCCCGCCATCCGGCTGGTGTCGAACGTCACCGGCGCGGACTGGGGCGAGGACCAGCGCGACCCCGAGTACTGGGTACGGCACGCGCTGGCACCGGTGCGGTTCCACGACGGCGTCCATCACCTCCACCACGCCGGACTGCGCACCTTCCTGGAGATCGGCCCGCAACCGGTGCTGGCCGGCCTGGGCGCCCGCAGCGTCGACGACCCCGGCTGCCTGTGGCTGCCCTCGCTGCGGCGCGGCCACGACGGGTCCCGGCGCATGGCCGCCACGCTGGGAGCGCTGCACCTACGAGGGATGCCCGTGGACTGGACCGCCTACCACGCCGGTCCCCGGTTCAACCGCGTCCCGCTTCCCACGTACGTGTGGGAGCGCGAGCGGCACTGGTTCCGCGAGGTTCCGCGCCTGCCCGATGAGGCGCCGCTCGCGGTCGCGGGGCTCGTGCCCAGCCACCGGATCCAGCTCGGCGAGGACGCCGGGCTGGCTCGCCTGACCGAGCTGGCCCGCGAGGCCGCGGTGAACACGTTCGGCGGAGCGTGGCGGCAGGCCGCTCGCGCGACCCTGCACGAGCCGGTGGGCGCGGAACGGACCGTGTGGCTGTCCGTCGAGCTGAACGAGGAGGATGACGAGGCGGTCTTCACCGTCCGCGGCCGGGGCGAAGCCGAGGCGGCCGCGCAGGCCCCGTGGCGGGTCCACGCGCGCGGGGTGCTCCGCCGCGCCCCTCTGCGGGCGACGCCCTCCGGCACGAAGGACGGCGTGGTGGTCCCCGCGGGCGATGGGCACCCCCTCGCCGCCCTGGGCGAGGATCTCGTCGAGATCGGGGGACTGTCCCTGGATCTCGACGAGCCCGTCGCCGCCGTCCGCTTCCACTCCCGGACGGGCGCCGCCGCGTTCCTCACCGCGGACGGGCAGGTGGCGGGCCTGGCCACCGGGCTGCGGACGGCGCCCGCCGGAGACCTGACCGCCAAGCAGCCCTGGCGCGACCCGGCTGAGCTGTTGTTCGACCTGGACTGGCAGGATGCGGACCTGCCGGCCCCCGCCGACCTGCGCGGGCAGCAATGGCTGCTGCTGGGCGACGGCGGCGGTGTCGGCGAACGGCTGGCCGGCCAGGTGCGCGCGCGAGGCGGGAGCTGCCGGCTCGTCAGCGCCGTGCCGGAGGACCGGCTGGCCCATCTGATCACCGAGCTGCCTCCGCACCGGGTCGTCATCCTCACCGGCCTCGACGCCCCTTCCCTGGAAGAGGCGGACGAGGCCACGCTCGTCGCCCACCGCGACAGGTCCGAGCTGCTCGCCGTCTCCGTGATGCAGACCCTCAACGCGCATTTCAGCCTCGCCGACACGAAGGCCCATCTAGTCACCCGCGGCGCGGTCGCCGCCACCTCCGCCCAACGCCGCCATCACCCCGCAGCCACCCCGCTGTGGGCACTCGGCAGGGTGTTCGCACTGGAACACCCCGCCCTGTGGGGCGGCGCCGTCGACCTCGATCCCGACGACCCGGCGAGTGAGGCGTCCCTCGCCGACGCCTTGGCGCACGGCAGGACCGAGGACCAGATCGCGTTGCGCGGCGGACGGGCGCTGGTCTGCCGGCTGGAGCCGCGGCCCTTGTCGCAGGAGCAGCTCCAGGCCACGCCGCCGGTACGGCAGGACGCCGCCTACCTGATCACGGGGGCGTTCGGCGGCATCGGCACCGCGGTGGCCCGCTGGCTGGCCGGTCAGGGTGCGCGACGGCTCGTGCTGCTGGGCCGTACCCCGTTGCCCGAGCGCGGACGCTGGGACGAGGCGGACCTCTCGGCCGCGGAGGTGAGCAGGATCGCCGCCGTGCGCCGGCTGGAGGCGGCCGGCGCCGAGGTGGAGGTGGTGGCCGCGGACGTCGCCGACCTCGCGGCGGTCCAGGCGGTGATCTCCCGGCTGAAGGCGGGAGAGGTGCCGTTGCGCGGCGTGGTGCACGCGGCAGGCGTCTCCTCGCCGCAGATCGTCGCGGAGGTGGACCGCGCGGGCTACGACACCGTATGGCGGCCCAAGGTCATCGGCGGCTGGGCGCTGCACCGCGCCGTCGGGGACATGGAGCTGGACTTCTTCCTTGGCTTCTCCTCCATCGCCGCCGCCTGGGGCTCGCTGCACCTGGCCGGTTACGCCGCCGCCAACGCCTTCCTCGACGGGCTGGCCCACCACCGGGCTTCGCGGGGGCTGGCCGGCATGAGCGTCAACTGGGGCCAGTGGGAGCTGCCGTCCAAGCTCTACGGCGAGGACGTCCGCTCGTTCCTCGCCGCGACCGGGCTGAAGCCGCTGCCCGCCAGGCAGGGCCTGCGGCTTCTGGGCGCGCTGCTGGCCGCGGACCGCGTCCAGCCGGTGGTGTGCGCGGCCGACTGGGCTCGATACAAGCCGGTCCTGGAGGTCAGGGGCGCCAAGCCGCTCCTGGCCAACATCACGGTGGCCGAGCAGGACGCGGAGACCGGGGAGAACCCGTCGGTGCTCAAGGAACTGCGGACCTGCCCGGCGGAGCAGCGCCTCCCGCTGGTCGCCGGGTATCTGCGTGACCAGCTCGCGCAGATCCTGCGCGTGGATCGGGGACGGCTGGACGCCGGATTCCAGCTCCTCGACCTCGGCATCGACTCGCTGATGGTCATGGAGCTGCTCAGGCGGGTCAGAAAGGACCTGGCGATCGACTGCTCGACCGCCGAGTTCTTCGCCACCGACGCCGCCGGGTGGGACGCCTTCCTCCTTGACCAGGTACGGCAGAGCCACAAGCTCGACAATCCCGACAACACCGAGGGGAGCGTCATCAAGTGACCACGGATGGCTACGACGTGGCGATACTGGGGAGCGGCATGGCCGGCTCCATGCTCGCCGCCGTGCTGGCCCGCAACGGCGTCAAGGTCCTGCTGGTGGACCAGGGCACTCATCCCCGGTTCGCCGTCGGGGAGTCCACCATCCCCTACACGTCGGCGATGACACGGATCATCGCCGACCGCTACCGGGTGCCGGAGATCGCGGCGCTGGCCAGCTTCAAGGGCATTCAACGGCACATCTCTCAGAATTCGGGTATCAAGCAGAACTTCGGCTTCGTCTACCACCGCGAGGGCGTACCGCAGAATCCGGAGGAGATCAACCAACTCAAGATCCCCACCGCCCTGCGCACCGAGTCCCACCTGTACCGCCAGGACACCGACGCCTACCTGTTCGCGGTCGCGGTACGGCACGGCGCCCACCCCCGGCCGGGCACCCGCATCGAGGAGATCACCATCGACCCCGACACAGGGGTCGAGCTGCGGGCCGCGGGGGGCGTGCGGTTCCGCGCGAAGTACGTGGTGGACGCCAGCGGCTTCCGTTCGCCGCTGGCCGACGCCTTCGACCTCAGGGAGCAGCCGACCCGGGCACGGCACCACTCGAGAAGCCTGTTCACCCACATGATCGGGGTGCGTCCCTTCGACCAGGCCCCGGCGGCGGCCCTGCACCGCCAGCCCAGCCCCTGGCACAGCGGCACCCTGCACCACATCTTCGAGGGCGGCTGGCTGTGGGTCATTCCCTTCGACAACCACCCGGGCTCGACCAACCCGCTGTGCAGCGTCGGGCTCACCCTCGACCCCAGGCGTCACCCCAAGGACGAGCCGGACCCGCAGCGCGAGTTCGACGACTTCCTGACACGCTTCCCCGAGATCGCCTGGCAGTTCAGAGGCGCCGTCACCACCCGGCCGTGGGTCTCCACCGATCGGCTGCAGTACTCCGCCAAGCGCATGGTCGGCGACCGGTTCTGCCTCACCTCCCACGCGGCGGGCTTCATCGACGCCCTCTACTCGCGCGGACTGACCAACACCATGGACGTGATCAACGCGCTCGCCTGGCGGCTCATCGCGGCCGCCAGGGACGACGACTGGTCCACCGAGCGGTTCGAGTACGTGGAAACCCTCCAGCAGGGCCTGTTCGACGTGCACGACGACCTGGTCTACAGCTCCTTCGTCGGGTTCCGCGACTACGAGTTGTGGAACGCCGTCTACCGCACGTGGAAGATCGGCACCGTTCTCGGCACGCTGGTGCTGGAGGACGCGTACGTCAAGTTCCTGCGCACCGGCGACGACGGGTTGTTTCGCGCGCTGGAGCAGGGCGAGCATCCCGGCTCGCCGTTCCCGGTCAGCGACCAGTTCAACCGCTTCGGCCCGTACACCCGCGACCTGTGCCTGGCCGTGGAGAACGGCTCGCTGAGCCCCTCCGCGGCCGCCGCCAAGGTGTTCCACCACATCGAGGACGCCGACTACATCCCGCCGGTGTTCAATCTCGCCGACCCCGCCAACCGCTTCTTCCACGCGACCCCGCCCAAGATGCTCCGCGCCGCCCAGTGGGGGAGGAAAACGGCGCCCCCGCACGTCGGCAGCGTGATCACCGGAGCCATCGGCGGCGTGCTCCGCAGCCGGTTCAGCCGTCGTCACTGACCCTTCGAACGTAGAAAGGCCCATCACCAGATGCGAAGCAGCAGTATGGAGAAGACTGTCTACGATGTCGCGATCCTGGGCTCAGGCATCGCGGGCTCGCTGCTGGGAGCGATCCTGGCGCGACACGGCGCGAAGGTGCTGCTGCTCGACGCGGCGTCGCACCCCCGGTTCGCCATCGGCGAGTCGACGATCCCGTACACCCTGCTTTACCTGCGGGTTCTCGCCGAGCGCTACGACGTCCCGGAAATCAAGGCGCTGGCCACGTTCACCCAGACCAGGAAGGCGATGGGGGAGCGCTTCGGCGTCAAGCGGCACTTCGGCTTCCTGCTGCACCACGAGGGCCGGCCGCAGAACCCGCGCGAGACCAACGAGTTCAACACGCCGAAGAACCTCCTCAACGAGGCCGCCCACTACTTCCGCCAGGACACCGACGCCTACCTGTTCCACGTCGCGATCAAGTACGGCTGCAAGGCGCGGCAGAACTTCCGCGTCGAGGAGGTCGACTTCGACGACTCGGGAGTGACCGTCAGCGGCGGGGACGCGCAGTACCGGGCCCGGTACGTGGTGGACGCGAGCGGATTCCGGTCGCCGCTGGCCGAGAAGTTCGGCCTGCGGGAGACCCCGTGCCGGCTCAAGCACCACTCCCGCTCGATCTGGAACCACATGCTCGACATCACGCCCACCGACGACCTGTGGCGGCACGGGCCGGAGAACCGGCCGCCGTTCCCGTGGTACGAGGGCACGGTGCATCACATGTTCGAGCGCGGCTGGGCATGGGTGATCGCGTTCGACAACAACAAGTGGTCCACCAACCCGCTGTGCAGCGTCGGCATGACCGTGGACCCGCGGACCTACCCCAAGCCCGACCACCTGACCCCGGAGGAGGATTTCTACGCTCTCGCCGCGCCGTACCCCGACATCGTCCGGCAGTTCGAGGGGGGCAAGCCGGTGCGCGAGTGGGTCTCCACCGGGCGTCTGCAGTACTCCTCCAGCAGGTGCGCGGGGGATCGGTGGTTTCTGCTGTCGCACGCGGCGGGGTTCATCGACCCGCTGTTCTCCAGGGGGCTGTCGAACACCGCCGAGTCCGTGCACTCGCTCGCCTCGCGCCTGCTCGACGCGGTCAAGGACGACGACTTCTCCGCCGAACGCTTCGAGTTCGTCGAGCGGCTGCAGCAGAGGCTGTTCGACTACAACGACTCGCTGGTCAACGCCGCGTTCATCTCGTGGCGCGAATACGACCTGTGGACCGCGGTGTTCAGGTTCTGGGCCTGGGGAGCGAACGCCGGCTGCTACCAGATCCAGCGGGCGCTCAGCCGGTTCGCCAAGGATGGAAACGACAGGCACTTCCGCGAGCTGGAGCAGGCTCCGCACCTGGGCCACTACTGGGGCTTCAACGACGGCTTCGCCAAGGCGTACGACAGCATGGTCGAGCAGGTGGACGCGGTCGAGGCGGGCCGGCTCGCGCCTTTGGAGGCGGCCGACGACCTCTACGACCAGATGCGGCTGGCCGACTTCTGGCCCAAGCACTTCGGCTTCGCCGAGCGTGACGTGCGTTTCATCAGCCCCGGGCCCAAGACCTTCTTCAAGATGGCGCGCTGGGCCAAGACGGAGGCCGACCCCGAGCTGGGCGGGCTGATGATCGAGACCGGCAAGGCGGCCATCAGGTCCCGCGTGCTCAAGGGACGCAAGCTCTTCTGAGACGGTGCCCGGAAGGAGGACAGGTCATGACCACAGCGGTTCCCGGCGCCCGGTTCGACGTCGCCGTGCTCGGCACGCACCTGGCGGGCAGCCTGCTCGCCGCGGTGCTGGCCAGGCACGGCGTGCGGGTGCTCCTCGTGGACGCGCCGCCCGACCAGGAGGAGTTCGCGGGGGAGACGACCGTGCCCTACACGGCCGAGGTGTTCTTCACCCTGGCCCGTCGCTTCGACATCCCCGAGCTGGCCGCGTTCGGGCTCACCAGCGCGCTGCCCTCCCCGGTGCGGCGTTCCAGCGGGATCAAACGGAGCCTGGGCTTCGTCTACCACCGCCAGGGGCACGAGCAGGAGCCCAGTCAGGCCGTGCAGTTCAACGTGCCGGGTGAGCACGCCGAGTGGCACCTCTACCGCCCGCACGTGGATCGGCACGCCTTCACCCTCGCCCTGCGGTACGGGGCCAGGGCCGTGGCCCACCGCTCCCCGCTCGCCGACGTCCGTGTCGGCGAGCACGAGGTGGACGTGCTGGTGCGGGACGGCTCCGTCTACCACGCCGCCTTCGTCGTGGACGGCAGCGGGGCCGCTTCCCCCCTGCTGCGCAGGCTCGACGTGGAAGACGCGGAACCGAGGCTGCGCACGCGCTCCCGTGTCCTGGCGACCCACATGTCCGGGGTGACGCCCTTCGAGGAATGCGTCACGCTGACCGACTACCGGCAGGCCACGCCGTGGTCGAAGGGGACGCTCAGCCACCTGTTCCCCGGCGGCTGGCTTCAGGTGGTGCACTTCGACAACGGCGAGGATCCGGTCAACCCGCTCGCCAGCGTCGTGCTCAGCGTGGACCCGGTGAGGTACGCCGACCTGCCCGCCGACCCCGAAGAGGCCTTCCGCACGCTGATCGGCCGCTTTCCGACGCTGTCCCGCTCGTTCTCCGGCGCCGCCGCGGCCCGCCCGTGGGTGTCCTCGCGCCGCTGGCAGCGTACGGCCGGCCGTACGGTGGGCGAGAGGTGGTTCCTCTACGACCGCACGGCCAGCCGCAACGATCTGTTCCTGTCCAGAGACGTCACCATGAGCGCGGAGATGGTGCACGCGCTGGCACCGGTGCTGATCGAGGCCACACGTTCGGGTGACTGGTCGGCACCGCGGCTGGAGCCGGTGGCGCGGCTGCAGGAGCGCCTGGTGGACTTCAACGACCGGCTGCTGTCGGCCGCCCGTGCCGCCAGCGGCGACTTCCGGTTGTGGAACGCCTACTCCCGCGTCTGGCTGCTGTGGTCCATGCTGGCGGCGCTGTCGCTCAAGAGCGCACGCAACCGGTGCCTTGCTCAGGGCCGCTGGGACGAGGTGGAACTGCGGCGCGACGACGCGTTCTGGTTCGCGCCGCCCAAGGGGCTGCGCGAGCTGCTGGAGCGGGCACTCGGCGAACTGCACGAGGCCGGAGCCGGCACCCGCTCGGCGAGCTCGGCCGCGACCAGGATCTTCGCCCTGCTGCGCCGGGCGCCCTTCGTGCCGCCGGTCTACCGCTTCGCCGATCCGCGCGCGCGGTACTACCACTTCTCCACGGTGCGCAGGCTGCGCATGCTGTTGTGGGCGAAGACCACGGCGCCGGTGGAGTTCCGCACCATGCTGACCAAGGAGAACCTCACCAACGTGCCGCCGCCCGCGATCCACTGAGAAGGCCAAGGCGCCGGCGGACCAGGTCCGCCGGCGCCTTCATGTCCTGCTTCAGCCCAGTACCTCCACGTAGGCGCCCCTCCAGTACGTGAGCGGCCGGCGTTCGGGACCCAGGCCGCCGCCGATGAGCCTGCCCACCAGCAGCGTGTGGTCGCCCGCCGGCACCGACTGGTCCAGCTCGCACTCGGCGTAGGCGACGACGTCGACCAGCACCGGCATCCCGCTCACCCGGCCGCGGTCCCACCTCACCCGCTCGAACTTGTCCTTCACCAGCGAGGCGAACACCTGCGACACCCGCCGGGCGTCGTGGTTCAGCATGTTCACCGCGAACCGTCCCCGTTCCACCGCGGCCACCAGCGAGCTGCTGCGATTGCTCACCGCCGCCAGCAGCAGCGGCGGATCGGCCGACACGCTGCACACCGCCGAACAGGTGAAGCCCTTCGGCAGACCGGCGGCGTCGGTGGTCGTCACCACGCACACGCCGCTGGCGAACGACCCCATGACGGTGCGGAAGGTGTCGCGGTCCACAGAGGGCGGACGCCCGGCCGGCTCGTGGTCCAGCCCACTCATCGGGAACATGTCCATCGCGGCGGACTCCGGCCCCGTGCAGGCCATGGGGAACTTCTCCCAGGCGCTCATCGCGGCCCTCCGTTCTCCGTCAGCCCCAGCAGCCGCTCGCGGTCGATCTTGCCGTTTGGTGTCCTGGGCAGGGCGTCGACCACCCGCAGGCGGTCCACGATCATGTAGGCGGGCAGCCGTTCCGCGCAGTGGCGCTTGGCCGCCAGCAAGGAGGGACGCTGATGCGGCGCGGCCACCACGAACGCCCACAGGCGCGCTTGTTCCTCCTCCCCGACCGCCAGCACGGCCACGTCGGAGACGGACTCCATCGAGCCCAGCGCCGTCTCGACGTCGCCGAGTTCGACCCGGTGCCCGCCTACCTTGACGAGGTGGTCGCGCCGGCCCACGAAGTGCAGCTCGCCGTCCGCGCCGAAACGCCCGAAATCTCCCGTCCGGTACGGCAGGGCCGGCGGCTCGCCTCCCCAGTAGCCCCGCATGACCGTCGGCCCGCTGACGGCGATCTCGCCGACGCCTGAGGCGTCGGGGGCGAGCACTTCGACGGTGTCCCCGCTGCAGGCGTACCCGATCGGCAGCGGACGGTCGCGGTCCACGTCGGCCTCGCCCACCTCATAGGAGGTGCACACGTTGGTCTCCGTCGGCCCGTACCAGTTGAGCAGCCGTACCAGGGGCCAGTGTTTGCGCAGCGCGCGCACGTAACGCAGGGCGAACGGCTCCCCGGCGAACACGCACGCTCGAAGACGGGGCGGAGGCTCCCTGTCCAGCAGGCCGCCCTCGCGGATCATCAGGCTCAGCGCGGAGGGAACCGAGTACCAGACGGTGATGTCCCGCTCGTACAGGAACGCGGTGAGCAGTTCCGGAGCGTACGCCGTCTCCTCGGGAACGAGGTGCACGGCGGCGTTCGCGGCGAAGGCGGCGTAGAGGTCGAACACCGACAGGTCGAAGTTGAACGGGGCGTGGTTGGACAGCCGGTCCTCCGCCGTCACCCGGACCTCGCGCACCGCCCACTCGACGAACGCCAGCGCGTTGCGATGACTCAGGCAGACGCCCTTGGGCGAGCCGGTGGAGCCGGAGGTGTACAGGATGTAGGCCGGGTCGTCGTCCGGCGCGGGGTCGTCGCGCGGCGGGTCGCCCGGCCCCGGGCTCTCGATCAGCGCCGCGAGGCCGATGACCGGCGCCCCGATCGGTTCGCTCATGGCCCGCCGCACGTCGTCGGTGACGACCAGCGCGGGCGCGGCGTCCCTGACGATCCGCGCGAGCCGGCCCACCGGGTTGGTGGCGGCGACCGGGACGTAGATGGCGCCGATGCGTAGCGCCGCCTGCATGACCGCGATGGCCTCGACGCTTTTGCCGGTCCACACCACGACCCGGTCGCCGCGCCGTACCCCGTGCGCACGCAGCGACAGGGCGAGCAGGGCGGACAGTTCGTCCAGCGCCCGGTAGGTGACCGGGCCGTCGCGGTCGTGGACGGCGATGGCGCCGGGACGGCGCCGCGCGGCCTCGATGAGCAGGTGGTGAAGCTTCACAGGCCAAGCTCCCTCGCTATGAGCTGTCGTTGGATGTCCGAGGTTCCGGAAAAGATCACCGTGGGCACGGTGTCGCGCAGCGCCGCCTCGACGTCGCCGTCGAGGTAGCCTCGGGCGCCGAACAACCGGACGGCGTCCAGAGCGCTGTTCAGCACGCCCTCGGAGACGGCCAGTTTGGACAGGGCGATGGCCAGCTCGGCCGGATCGTCCCGGTCCATCTGCCAGCACGCGCGGTACAACAGCAGGCGGGCACCCTCGATCCGCAGCACCATGTCGGCCAGCCGGTGCGACACCGCCTGGAAGCGGGAGAGCGGCAGGCCGAACTGCCGCCGCGCGCGCACGTGCGCCGTGACCTGTTCGACCAGCCGGTCGGCCAGCCCCAGGAACCCCGCGAACAAGCAGGCCCGCTCCCATCCCATGGACCGTTGGAAGATCGGCCCGCCCTGCCCCGGCTCGCCCAGCACTCGCTCGTCGGGGACGAAGCAGTCCGCGAAGCCGACCGGGCTCGCCAGGCAGTCACCGAGGCCCATCTTGGCCATCGGCGCGCCGACGCGGACTCCTGGGGCGGCGCGGTCGACCACGAACGCGGTCTGCCCGAAGTAGCCCGCGTTCGGGTCGACGCTCGCGTAGGTGATGAGGACGTCGGCGACCGGGCCGTTGCTGACAAAGGTCTTCTCCCCGCTCAGCAGCCAGCCGCCGGCGGTGCGCCGGGCCGTCGTCGCGAGCACGGAGACGTCCGACCCGGCTTCCCGTTCCGTCATCGCGTTGCCCGCGATCACCTCGCCGGCGCACATGCCCGCCAGCAGCTTGTCCCGCAGGCCGGGCCGGCCGAACTCGGCGATCGGCATGGCGCAGGCGAACAGATGCGCGCCCGCGCCGAACACCAGCCCGGTGTGTGAGCACCCGCGGCCGAGCGCCTCGAAGAGCCGGGCCGTGTCCAGCGCGCCGAGGTCCTGACCGCCGTACGCGGCGGGGACGCAGGAGCCGAGCACTCCCAGTTCCCCCAGGCGCAGCCAGTGCCGCCGCTCCGCGCCGAGAGGCCCGCCGGCCTCGTGCGAGTCCGCGCACACCGCACGGACCTCGGCCAGCAGGCGCTCGTAGCGGGCGGACTGTTCCTCGCTCCAGCCGAAGTCCACCGTTTCTCCTCCTCGGTAGGGCGTGCCGTCAGCGTGTGGACAGGGCCGAGACCGGCGGGTCCAGCCGCAGGTCGGGCTCCAGCGTCAGGGGCTTCGCACGGCGCAGCGTCAGCGTCAGCAGGGGGGAGGCCATGGCCGTGGTCACCACCGCCATGACGACCATCGCGCTGAACAGTTGCGTGTTGAGCAGGCCCAGGCTCAGGCCGACGTTGAGGATCACGAGTTCGGTCAGCCCTCTGGTGTTCATGAGCAGCCCCAGCACGATCGAGCCGTTCGTGCTCATCCCGCTGAGCCTGGCGGGTATGGCGACGCCGCCGAGCTTGCCGAGGCACGCCACCGCGATGATGGCCACCGTGACCAGCAGGGTTGGGCCGGAGAGCGTGGTCAGGTCGACCGACAGGCCGGTGACCACGAAGAAGACCGGCATCAGCAGCGTGCCGGCCCGTTCCAGGGGCTCGCGCACCGCCGAGCGCAGCAGGCCGGGGGAGGAGCGCGGCATCACCAGACCGAACATGAAGGCACCGAAGATGGCGTGGATGCCGATCGTGGAGGTGGTGTAGGCCGACAGCAGGACTCCGGCGGCGGCCGGCATCGCCAGCCAGGGCCTGGCCGCCTCGCCCGCCCGCCGTACGGCGAAGGCGAGCAGCGGCCGCACGACCCACAACATGACCGCGACGTAGAGCATCGACCAGACGATCACCATGACGAACCCGCTCGCCCCGGCCGCGGTCACCAGCGCGACGACCACGGCCAGCACCGACCAGGCCAGCACGTCGTCGGCGGCCGCCATCGCCAGCGCCAGCGCGCCCACCCGGCTGGTCTGGAGCCGGTGCTCGGCGATGATGCGCGCCAGCACGGGGAACGCGGTGATCGACATGGCCACGCCGAGGTAGAGCACGAAGCTCGACAACTCCAGCGGGCGCCCCCCGACGGTGCCGTAGTGCGGGTACAGCAGCCAGGCCAGCACGGTTCCCAGCACCATGGGGGTGGCCATCGACGACAGCCAGATCAGGCCCGCGCTGCGCCGGTGCCGCCGGACGGAGGCGGGGGAGAACTCCCAGCCGACGATGAACAGGAACAGCAGCACCCCGATCTGCGCCACGACCGACAGATGCGAGCGCAACTCCTCGGGGAACAGGACCTCGGTCAGGTCACCCGGCAGCAGTCCCAGCACGCTCGGGCCCAGCAGGATGCCCGCGGTGATCTCGCCGATCACGGCGGGCTGTCGCAGCAGCCGGAAGAGGAGGATGACCGCCGTGACGACGACAAGGATCAGCCCGATCCCGGCGACAGTCGTCATGATCGCCCATTCCGCGGAATGCTCCTTCACTGCGACTCCAATCGTGGGTTCTGGGGTCCTCCTCGGCACACTTTCCGCACCCACGCTTGAACTCCGGTCGAGCGGCGCACTCCAGGCAGGTTCCACCGGCGGGGCCTACACAGGAAGTCGCCGCTGGAGAGAAGGGTGAGCCGTATGGCGCAGATTCTGGTCGCCACCACTCCTGGTGAGGGCCACGTGAACGGGATGGTGGAAGTCGCTCGCGCACTCGTCCACGCCGGACATCAGGTGCGCTGGTACACCGGGCGCGCGTTCCGCCCCAAGGTCGAGGCGACGGGCGCGGTCTACGTGCCGATGCGCGAGGGCCATGACTGGGGCGGCAAGACCCGGGAGGAGGCGTTCCCGCACCACGCCGGGCTGACCGGCCTGAAGAGCATGACCGCGGCGTTCCGCGACATCTTCTACCGGCCGGCCCACGCACAGATGCGGGACATCCTGGCGATCCTGGATGAGTCCCCGGCCGACGTGATCGTCACCGGCGAGACCATCTTCGGCGCCAACTTCGCCGCGGAGAGGCGGCGCGTCCCGATCGCCTGGGTCGCCACCTCGATCTACATCTTCGGCAGTCGCGACACCGCGCCTCTGGGCCTGGGGCTGCATCCCGACCCTACGCCGCTGGGCCGCCTGCGTAACCGCGTGCTCAAACGGGCGTCGCGCACGTTGTCCGGCCCGTTGCGGGAGCTACGGCGGGCCGCGGACGTGACCAGGTCGCGAGCAGGGCTGGCGCCCATCGGCAAAGGGCCGTTCGAGAACATCGTGCACCCGCCGGACCTCTATCTCATGGGCACGGTGCCGTCCTTCGAGTACCCGCGCACCGACATGCTGCCGCAGACGCATTTCGTCGGGCCGTTCGTCGGCCCGCCACCGCAGGGCTTCGAGCATCCCTCCTGGTGGGAGGAGATGCGCGAGGGGCGCCCGGTCGTGCATGTCACCCAGGGGACCGTCGCCAACGACGCCGACCGGTTGCTGGCGCCGGCGATCGAGGCGCTGGCCGGCATGGACGTGCTGGTGGTGGCCACGACCGGGGTTCCGCCCGAGTCCATCGACCTCGGCCCGCTCCCGGCCAACGTCCGGCTGGAGCGTTTCGTCCCGCACTTCGAGCTGCTGCCCCATGTGGACGTCATGGTGACCAACGGTGGCTACGGCGGGGTCAACACCGCCCTGTCGCACGGCGTGCCGCTGGTCATCGCGCCGGCCACGGAGGAGAAGCACGAGGTGGCGGCACGGGTCGCCTACGCGGGCGTGGGCATCGGCCTGCCCCGGCGCAGGTTGTCGGCCCACCGGCTCCGCCAGGCGGTGGGCACGGTGCTCGCCACCCCCTCCTACCGCGCCCGAGCCGCGGCGCTGAGCAGGGAGTACGGCAAGCACGCCGGGCCACGCCGCGCCGTCGAGCTGATCGAACGACTCGCCGGCCAGGGAAGGGGCCCGGAGTGAAGAAGACTTCGGCGCGCCTCGCCGACGGACGCGAACTGATCTACTACGACGCCGGCGACGACGTCGTGCGAGACGCCGTGGACGAGCGGGTCCTCACCCGGGCCACGCCGATGGCGGAGATACGGCGTGACCCGGTGCGCGAGGAGTGGGTCCTCATCGCCTCGCACCGCCAGGGGCGCCTCCTGCACACCCCCACCAACGGCTGTCCGCTGTGCCCCTCGCCCGAGGGCGACAGTGAGATCATGGCCCCCGGTTACGAGGTGGTGGTCTTCGAGAACCGCTTTCCCTCGCTCTACGGGCGCGCGGACGGCGCGCGGGCACGGATCGACGAACTGCGCCGGCCGGGGCACGCGTGGGACAGGGCGCCCAGCGCCGGCCGTTGCGAGGTGGTGTGTTTCAGCTCCGACCACGAGGCGTCCTTCGCCGACCTGTCACCGGGCCAGGTGGCTCTCATCCTGGAGGCGTGGACCGACCGCACCGCCGAGCTGTCCCGGCTGCCGGACGTCGAGCAGGTGTTCCTCTTCGAGGACCGGGGCAAGGAGGTGGGCATGACCCTGGCCCACCCGCACGGTCAGATCTACGCATACCCCTTCATCACCCCGCGGACCGAGCGGGTGCTCGCCTCGGTGGCCGCGCACCGGGAGCGCACTGGGCGCAATCTGTTCGACGACGTGCTCGCGGGAGAGTTGTCCGACGGGAGCCGCGTGGTGATCGAGGGGGAGCATTGGGCCGCGTTCGTGCCGCACGCGGCGCGCTGGCCGTATGAGGTGCATGTATACCCTCGGCGGAGGGTGCCCGACCTGACGGCGCTCGGCGACGGCGCGCGCGCCGAGTTCCCCGGGCTCTACCTGGACCTGCTGCGTCGTTTCGACCGGCTGTTCGGCGAGGACGTGGGGCCGGTGCCGTACATCTCGTCCTGGTCGCAGGCGCCCGTCTCGGCTCCTCGCGGGTTCGCGTTGCATCTGGAGCTGTTCACTGTGCGCCGTACCCCGGCCAAGCTGAAGCACCTGGCCGGATCGGAGCTGCTCATGGACGTCTTCGTCAACGAGATCCCGCCTGAGGCGGCCGCGGCCCGTCTGCGCGAGCTGGGCTGATCGCGGGGACCGTCCTTGCTCCGGGCGGTCCCCGCGCACGTGTCAGGCCCTGGTGCCGACCAGGATGACGTAGCCGAACTGGGAGAGGACGCCGAAGCGCTCGGTCAGGTCGACCATCTGGTCGAGGCGCTCCACGCCCACGATCGGTCCGAGGCGGTCACGGGCCGATCGGATGGCTTCGGCGTGCTGGGCCATGGACGGCCGGACGTTGTCGCTGACGTCGACGACGTCCGTCAGGTCGAGTCCCGCCGCGGTGAACTCGGCGGTGTAGGGGCCGATCTCGGTCAGAGTCACCAGATTGCACGCCTGGGCGAACCGCTCGACCAGCTCGCGGTGTTCCTCGGGTACGGGGCCGCGCAGGGCGAAGTCGGCGATGACCACAGGCCCGCCGGGGCGGACCACACGGGCGATCTCCCGCAGCGCCTTGGGCCTGTCGGGCATGTGGTGCAGCGCCTCCAGGCAGAGCCCCGCGTCGAACGCGGAGGCGGGGAAGGGGAGATCCATCGCGTCGGCGGTCTGGAAGGAGACCTGGGTGGGGAGGGGCACCGAGACGACTGAGGCGCGGGCGATCTCGATCTGCTGTTCGCTGATCGAGACGCCGACCACGTCCACCTTGTGCTCGCGGGCCAGCCGGAGCGCGGGCTTGCCGATGCCGCATCCGACGTCGATCACGCGCCCGCCTGGAGCGACTCCCAGCCTGCCGATCACCTCGCTGGTCAGGCGCTCCGTCGCCGCGTCGATCGAGGGGGCGGCCGTCGCCGATTCCCAGTAGCCCATGTGGAGGTTGCCGTCCCAGGCTTGGACGTAGGGATCGGTGACGTTGTCGTAGAACTGTCCGATTTCGTGTGCGTCCTGTTGGCTCATCACTTCTCGTCCTGGTCGTGGGGGAAGGGGTGGCGCGAGCCTAGAGAGCGGCCCTTGAGCATGGGTGGAACCCTTACTCCGGTCCCCAGGTGGCCTCCCTGACCTGCCCGTCGGCGGCGAAGTGCAGGAAGCGGGTGAAGTCACCGGCGAGCCAGCGGTCGCCGGTGATCGCCAGCACCGCGCCGGGGAAGCCGCGCAGGCAGCGCTGGAAGGTGTCGGCGCCGGACGGGTCGAGTCGGCCGGTGGGCTCGTCGAGCAGGAGGAGGTTCACCTCCGCCAGTTCGAGCAGGAGAACGTTCAAACCGGCTCGCTCTCCGTCCGACAGGTCCTCGTACCGCCGCTCCCGCGCCGGCTCCAGCCCGTAGCGGGTGAGCACGGCCGTCGCGTCGTCGTGTCCGAGGCCCGTCAGGAGGTCGGCGACACTCCTGCCGGCGAGACCGGCGTCGGCCGGGTCCCGCGTGAGTGACCCCGGCGTGACCCGCTCACCGAGTTCCACCGTGCCGTCGAACGATGGCACGGCGTCGTCCGGCCGGCCGGACTCGTCCAGCAGCCGGCGGAAGAGGGACTTGGCCGGGCCGTCGGCTCCGCAGATCGCGATCCGGTCGCCGAGGCGAACCGTCAGGTCGAAGGCCGTCGTCAGCCCGGGCAGGCGGAGGCCGCGGCCGGTGAGTGCGCGTTCGCCGGCGCGCGTGCGGGTACGGTCGTCGCGGAGGACTCGGCGAAGGGCCCGCAGCACGCTTCGCGGGCTCCCGCTCGCCTCCGGCCTGAACGTCTCGTTCTCCCGACCGAACGGAGCACGAGCAAGGCGGGCGTCGGCGAAAGTGGCGTAACCTCCTTCGTGCACCCACACCTCGCGCTCCTCCACCGCGATGATGCGGCTGGCGGCGTTGGCCAGCAGCTGGCGGTCGCGGGAGGTCAGCAGGATGGTCTTGCGGCTGGACCGGAACCGGTCCTCCAGCCACTCCTTGCCCCGCACGTCGAGATGCTCGTCCGGCCCGTCCAGCAGCAGGACCCCGTCCGGCCCCTGGAGCAGCGCCTCCAGCGAGAGCCGGTCCCGCTCTGCGGAGGACGAATCGCCGGATCGGGATAAGTAGCCGATGCCGCCCTTGCTGGCGATCTTTCCGGAGGTGGGGGTGAGGTCACCGGCGATCAATCGCAACAGGGCGATCCGGCCCGCCCCGTTCGGCCCCGCCAGGCCCGCGGTGACACCCTCTCCGAGGGTGAAGGAGACGTCGTTCAGCACTCGCCGGCCGTCGGGGAGTGCGTAGGTGAGGCCGGTCACCTCCACATGTGGCACTACGCGGCCTCATCCTGGGCCTGCGGCGCCGGTGCGACGGAGGAGCGGCGGGTGGTCAGCATGAGGCCCACGACGATCGCGGTCGCCACGATGATCGCCAGGGCGACGATCAGCGCGAGGTTGAACCCGTGGACCGCGGCCTCGGTGGTCACCTGGCCGCCGGCGCCGTTCGCCACCACGTAGGCGGCGGCGGCCATGGTGGCGACGGTGTTGAGCAGCGCGGTGCCCACGGATCCGCCGAGTTGCTGGACCACGTTGACCGTGGCCGAGGCCACGCCCGCGTCGTCCGGATCCACGCCGCTCGTGGCCATGCTGATCGAGGGGGCGATCACGCAGCCCAGCCCCAGGCCGATGAGCAGCTCGGCCGGCAGGAAGCGGGTCACGAACACCGCGGGCGCGTTGACATCCAGGCCGATCAGGATCGCGAGACCGGCCGCCATCAGCAGCAGTGCCGGGACGATGATGGCGCGAGGAGCCAGCCGCGGTGCCAGCATGCCGGTGATCACGGTCGAGCCGATGCCGATGGCCACCGACAGCGGAAGAAACGCCAGCCCTGTCTGGAGCGGGCTGTACCCCAGGATGAGCTGGAAGTAGTAGGTGAGGAAGAGGAAGAAGCCGAACATCGAGACCTGCGGAAGGCCGATCGCGAGGAAGGCCGCCGCCCTGAACCGGTCGCTGACCACGCGCAACGGCAGCAGCGGATAGCGGGTCCTGGCCTCCCATGCCACGAACCCGAGCAGGAGCACTACCCCGAGGGCGAGCAGCGCCAGGAGTACAGGATCGTTCCACCCGCGCGTGGCCATCTCCGAGAAGGAGAAGACCACGGCCAGCATCCCGAGCCCGCTGAAGGCCATGCCGGGCAGGTCCAGCGGTCTGGCCTGCCCACGGGCCACGGACGGGATGACGGTGATCGCCTTGACGAGGGCGACGGCCGCGATGGGGACGTTGATCAGCAGGCACCAGCTCCATGACAGGTACTGGGTGAGAAGGCCGCCGACCAGGAGCCCGACGGCCGCTCCCACGCCGGTGAGCGCGCCGAACACGCCGAAGGCCACGTTGCGCTCACGGGGATCGGTGAACAGCGTGGAGATGAGAGACAGCGCGGCGGGGGCCAGCACCGCCGCGAAGGCGCCCTGTGCGGCCCGTCCGGCGAACAACAGGCCCGCGTTGGTCGCCAGCCCGGCCAGTCCCGAGGCCAGGGCGAAGCCCACGAGGCCGGCGATGAAGGCCTGCTTGTGCCCGAACCGATCGGCCAGCCGGCCGCCGATCAGCAGCAGTCCGCCGAACGCGAGCGCGTAGGCGGTCACCGCCCAGGCACGTGCCGCGTCGGTCAGGTGGAGGGCGGTCTGGATGGAGGGCAGGGCGATGTTGATGACCGTTGAGTCCAGGACGACGATCAACTGCGCCACGCTGGCGAGGGCGAGCGTCCACCATCGCACCGTCCCCTCGGTTGCCGTGGTATTCCCCATTTGCGCTCCTAGAACGTTGGACTAGCAACGGTACATTGATCGATGAGGCGATCAATGTACTAACATGTGTTCCATGGAGGCAAGCAGTTCCAGACCCCAGGCGGGCGGACGTGGCGGGGCGACCGGCGGCATCGCGGGCGAGATCTGGCTGCGGGGTGGCCCCCGCGTCTACCGAGACTCGACCCTTACCGCCGCCCGCATCACGGCCGAGGCGATCAAGCTGCTCGACACCGAGGGAGTCTCGCGCCTTACCATGCGACGGCTGGCTGAGCGCCTCGAGGCCGGGCCCACCACGCTGTATTGGCATGTCAAGACCAAGGACGACGTTCTTGACCTGGCGCTGGACGCGATC
The DNA here is from genome assembly GCF_044456745.1 of Nonomuraea sp. NPDC050790. Lineage (NCBI taxonomy): Bacteria > Bacillati > Actinomycetota > Actinomycetes > Streptosporangiales > Streptosporangiaceae > Nonomuraea > Nonomuraea sp. NPDC050790. The sequence continues at coordinate 64,718 of NZ_JBITGF010000002.1, forward strand.
TTCGAAGAGGTCTCGCTACCCGAGCCGTCCGACCGATGGGACGACGACGTGCGGGCGCTCGTGCTGCAGTGGCGCGCCACGATGCTGCGCCATCCCTGGGCGGCGGCCCTGCTCGGGCGCCCCCTGCTGGGGCCGAACGTGTTGATGCGCACGGAGTTCCTGCAGGCGACCCTGATCCGGGCGGGGTTCGAGGGGGCGGTCCTGGCCTCGGCGACCCATGGTCTGGCCAACTTCGTCATCGGGTCGGCCGCCACACAATCCACCTGGCAGTTGACCGCTCCGGAGATGCAGAGCTCCGCCGACGCGCACGTGCGCGCGCACGCCGACCTGTATCCCGCCCTCGCCGCCACCCATCACCTCGGCGAACAGGACTGGGACGATCTGTTCCGCCGGGGGCTGGAGTACATGCTGGCCGGATTGGGTGCACCCTGAGTGATGTCCTGTTTCCATTAGAAAACGTTGACACGTCCCAGAATGGTACTTACTATCTCAACTATCTTATTGTTAGCCAACTATTAAAGTGCGCACCAGTGCCGTCAGATTGAGTCGGCGGACTTCCTTTCTTCGATGTCCCCCTTCGAGGGCGGATGTAATCGCTCCATCTGTTATGCGGTTCGAGCTGATCTGATTCGGGGGCGTAATGGTCAGCGTCATGCTGGCAGTCGAATTGCGTATGGTTCGTGGTGCTCTTGCCATTGTGTTGGACATGGACCCCGACATCACCGTGGTGGGCGAGGCGGAGCGGGCGGACAATGTGTTGCGTACGGCACGCCGCTGCCGTCCCGACGTTATTGTCCTCGACGCGGACATGGTCGGGGGCGCCGCCCTCACCATCGCGGCCGACCTCCATGCTTACTCGCCCGTCTCCCGGACTCTGCTGATCGCGGCCCGCAGGTCACCGGAATTGTTGCGCCGCGTGATGAAGGTAAACGCCTCCGGCCTGCTGCTCAAAGATTCTCCCGCGGGCGAACTCGTCAAAGGAGTGAAGGCGGTCGCCGCGGGCGAGCAGATCGTGGACCAGGGACTCGCCATCGCCGCGCTGAACGCCGAGCCGAACCCGCTGTCCAGCCGCGAGGCGGACATCCTGGTGCTGGTGGCGGCGGGCGCCGAGCCGTCCGAGATCGCCAAGAGTCTCGATCTGCGCATCGGCACCGTCCGCAACTACCTGTCGACCATCGTCACCAAACTCGACGCGCGCAATCGGGTGGACGCCATCCGCATCGCCGACGAGCGTGGCTGGCTGCTCCCGAGGATCGAGCCGACACCGCCCGACGTCTAGCCGGGCGGGCGGCGCCTGCCTCGTACCCGGTCCAGCAGGCTGAGCGCGGCCAGTGACGGGGCGTCGACGAGCGCGCCCTCGGTCACCATGCGGTCCAGTTCGGCCTCGCTCACCCACTGGTGCCGCATGTCCGACTCCGTGGCCTCTCGCCGCGGCGGGCCCGGGGTCAGGTCCTCCGCGACGAAAATGTGGCAGCCCTGGCTGGAGTAGCCGTGGGCGACGTGCACCCGGCCCAGGTAGTCGAGCGAGGCGGCGGTCAGGCCGGTCTCCTCGCGCAACTCCGCCGCGGCGAGCCTGGTCGCATCGGCCGTGTCCGCCGCCGAGTCCTTCGCGGCGGCCGGCCATGAGCCCTGCGGGAACTCCCAGCAGCGATGGGCCACCGGGTAACGGAACTGCTCGACAAGGTGGAACCCGTCGTTCTCGACCGGGATGATCAGGGCGAAGTCCTGCTTGTCGACGACGCCGTAGAGGCCGACCGATCCGCCGGGCAGCTCGACGCGATCCTCGCGCACCGACATCCAGTCATTGCGATACACCTGCCGCGAGTGGAACGTGCGCACGCCGGCCTCCAGGGTCGTACCGCGATGACGTTGGGCGCTTCCACCCTACTGAATCCGGGGACGGGGGCCGTGCGGACCGTGGACACGGCCCCCCGTGCTCAGGCCCCCTTCGTCCGGTAGCGCGGGCTGAGGATGCGCAGCTCGTTCAGGCCGGCGGTCAGCTCCGCGTCGGTCAGGTCGTCCACGAACCGGGCGTCGCCGATGCCGACCGGCAACGGCAGCCGCTGACGGCCGTCGCGGTGTTTGACGGTCTCCTGAAGCGCCCTGGTGATCAGGGCGGGCGTGCAGACGGGATGCCAGGAAGGCAGGCGCAGCTCGCGCATCAGCCGGAGGACGCGGTCCTGCTGCTCGTCGGTCATCCAGCCCCGCCGCCGCGCGAGCACCGTGCACAACGCCATGTCCACGCCGACCGCCTCACCGTGGAGCAGGTCGGGCAGCGCGCGCATCTCGATGGCGGGCGAGAAGGAATGGCCGTAGTCGACCAGCCTGGTCAAGCGGTGCTCCCACAGGTTCGGCTGGAGCTCGGCCAGCATGCCGTGGATGGCCCGGGAGATCACCTCCTTGGCGCAGGCGCCGCCGTCCTGGCTGCCGGCGGCCTGCATCCGCTCGTTGATGACCCGGGTTCCGTGCTCTTCCAGCAGCGCCATCAGCCCGGCGTCCTTGATCAGGGCGATCTTCAGGATCTCCGCGAGCCCGTTGGCCAGGTGGCGCTCGCTCAGCGTGCGGAGGAAGCGCGGGTCGATCAGCGTGATCAGTGCCGGGTGGTAGGCCCCGAGACGGTTCTTGTGATGGCCGAGGTTGACACCGGTCTTCGCACCGACGCCCGCGTCGATCATGCCCATCAGCGTGGTGGGCACCCGCACATGGGGAGTGGACCGCCGGTAGAGGCTGCTGGCCAGGCCCACGACATCGGTCAGCACGCCACCGCCGAAGGCGATGACCGGCTCGGCTCTGCGGACGATCCCGAACCGGTCCATCGCCGCGATCACGGTCATGACCAGGTCCATCGTTTTCAGCTGCTCATGGGCGTCGACCGCCAGGGTCTCGTGGTTCACTCCTCGTGCGGTGAAGTAGGCGTCGATCTCCTGGCCGTACAACTCGTACACCGTGCTCTCGACGACGACCAGCCTGCGCTGCCGGCCCGCCGGTCGCCCGATGGTCCCGGCGTCGGCAAGGGTCGGGTCGGCTGGATCAAGGAGGCGGGAATGCAGGCGCACCACGTAACTCACCGGCTGACTGGTGGACAGCCGCCATGAGGGCTCGGTCGTCTCGTCGGAGACGAACAGCCCCTGCGCTGGCTTATGGTCGATTTGTACTGATCCCGGCATGACGATTCCCTACCAGCCCTCTGCTGGGCTGTCTGCTCGCATGGATGGGGGTTGTCACCTGCGAGCCTTGATCCCCCTGCTCAAGTTCAACTCGATTCCCGCCGACTCCACCGAGGCTCCAGCGTGCCGACCTAGCGTCAGCGCGTCCGCCGCCCCTTGTGGAGGGAGCCAGCCGTGCCGCAGCCGATCGTGGTGCTGGACGTGGGAGGCACACACCTGCGCTGGGCGACGTGGAGCCGCGCACGCGGACTAGGCCCCGTACGGCGCGCGGCCACGCCCAGCCTCGCCAACGGCGATCCGGGGCCGGCCGGCCGCCTGCGGGAGCGCCTCGTCGCCGCGATGGCACGCGTCGTACCGGAAAGGAGCACGGCAGGAGTCTCCTTCGGCGCCGCGCTCAACCACCGCTCCGGCGCCGTCTACGCCTCCGCGCCGCTGTGGGGGGCCTGCACCACTCCCTTCGACCTGCTCGGCGCGCTGTCGGCGGCCAGACCCGACGTCCGCTGGCACGTGGTCAACGACGTCACCGCGGCGCTGCTGCACCTGGCGGACGGGCTCGCCGGCCAGGACCGGCGCAAGGTGCTGCTCGTCACCGTCAGCACGGGGATCGCCTGCCGGATCCTCGACCGGCGCAGCGGCGCGATCCCCACCGACGACCACGGCCTGCAGGGTGAGATCGGGCACCTGCCCGCGTCGGTGTCGATCGCCGGGCAGCGCGTCGATCTGCGCTGCGACTGCGGTGAGATGAACCATGTCTCCTCCTTCTCCTCCGGCCCAGGCATCCGCAGGCTGGCCGAGGCCGTTCAGCGACGGGATCCGGGCCGGGTCGCGTTCGAGGATTCGCTGGTGAAGGCTCTGGACGCGGGTGACCGTACGGCAGGGGAGATCCTGCGGGCGGCGACGCTGCCGGTCGCGGAGGTGGTGCGCACGGCGTTGTGCCTCGACCCCGAACTCGACCTCGTGGCCTTCACCGGCGGCGTCACACACGCGCTCGGCGCCCACTACCGGAGGGAACTGCTCGGCCACCTGACCGCCCGCGGGCTCTACCTGACCAGCACGCTCTCTCCGGGCTGGATCGCCGACCGGCTGATGGTCTGCCCCGCGGGACAGGTCGACTGCCTGGTGGGCGCGGGGCTGGCGGCCGAAACCGCCCGCGCCGCGAGCGGGACGGCCTCCCGGTGACCGGCACCACCGCGAGCGGGACGGCCTCCCGGTGACCGGCACCCACCGCGCCATCGTCCGGTCGGGCCCGCGGCTCGCCCTCGGCGCCAGGCCCACCGTCGAGCCGGGACCCGGCGAGCTGAGCGTCGCGGTCCAGGTCGCCGGCCTGTGCGGGACGGACATCCAGATGTTGCGTGGTCTGCGCGGCGACCCGGCCCCGGTGATCGGCCACGAGGGGCTGGCCACGGTCGTGCGGGCCGGTGCCGGTTCCGGATTCGCGCCGGGGACGACGGTGCTGATCAATCCGACGCACCCGGCCGACCCGTCGTTCCTGCTCGGCCACAACGTGGACGGGCTGTTCCAGGAGCGTGTGCTCCTGCCTGAGGCCGCCGTCGCGGACGGCATGGTGCTGCCCCTGGGCGAGGGGGAGATCCCCGAGGCCCTGCTGGCCGCGCTGGTGGAGCCGCTGGCCGTGGTGCACTACGCGTTGGAGATTCACCGCGCGTACCGTCCGAGCAGGCTGGTGGTCGTCGGTGACGGGACCGTCGGCCATCTCGCCGTCCGGGCCGCGCGCCGTGTACTGGCCCCGGCTCGAATCGCGCACGTTCACCACACGGCGGCGGGCCTGGCATGGAGCAGGAACAGCGCGGTCCACGCCGACCTCCTGCTGCTTCCCGGCGAGATCGGCGCCTTGCCGCCGGACGAGGGCACGACGTGCGTGGTGCTCGCGACCCCGCGCGACGCCACGCTGCCCATGCTGGAGCGCGTGCTGGAGCTGGGCGGGGGACCACTGGTCGTGGACCTGGTGGGAGGACTGCCACCCGGTGCGCGTACGGCTTCGCTGCCGGGTGTCGACCTCGCCGGAGTCCGTGCGGCGAACTGCGGCGGCCTGCCGGCCGAGCCGGTCGTGACCGGGGTGGTCACGGCCGCCGGGCGGCGGGTCCTCCTCTTCGGGCACCGAGGCGTGGCCAACGGGCACCTGGTCGCCGCCGCGCGGGAGCTGACGGCCAGCCCGTGGCACTACCGCGATCTGGTGACCCACGAGACGGACCTGGCCGGCGCGCTCGGCGTCCTGCGCGCCGTGGCCGGGTCGGCCGAGCGCGTGATCGACGGCAGGCGGCTCGTCAAACTCGCCATTCGGGTCGGCGCGACGCGGCGGTCCGGATCGGGTGACGTGAAGGAGGAACGGTGACGGCGCGCAAGGGGACGGCCTCGCTGACCGGACGGAGAGCCCTGGTCGTCGGCGGTTCGGCCGGGATCGGCAGGGGCATCGCCTGGGCCTGGGCGCGGGCGGGCGCCGACGTGGTCGTGTGCAGCCGCAACGCACCCGAGGAGCCGGGCGGGCCGGAGGGTCCGGGCGCGGGGGCTCTGACGTGGCGGGGGTTGGACCTGGCCGACCCGGATCAGACCCGCGTCACCCTCGCCGATCTGGGCTCGGCGCCGCTGGACCTGGTCTGCTACTCGGCCGTCCACTACGGGCGGCGTCGTGCTGCCCTCTGCGACGTGCACGAGGAAGAGTGGCGCCGCCAGTTCGAGGTGAACACGGCGGGTCTGCGGCTCACGCTGGCGGCCACCCTGCCCGCGCTGCGCGCCGCCGCGCCTGGCCTGTTCGTCGGCGTGTCGTCCGAGGTCGCCTTCAACGCCGGACCCGGCCGCAGCGGGTACGCCGCCTCGAAGGCCGCGGCCAAGGTGCTGCTGGACTCCGTCGCGCAGGAGGAGGATCCGGCGCAGGTGCGGATCGTTCAGGTCCTGCCCGAGGGAATGGTCGACACACCGGGCATCAGACGACGCAGGAGCCCCGGCTTCGACTACGCCGCGTACATGCGGCCCGAGGCCTTCGCCCGGGTCGCGGTGGAGTTGGCGTTGGCCACGGGACCAGGCCATCACGGCGACAGCCTGGTCGTCGGCGGCGACGGGTCCTGGTGGCCGGTCCGGGTCCGGGCGCCGCGGTCACAGAGCGGGACGCCGCACCGGTGAGCGCCTCCCGGAGCCCGGCGATCGGGCTGGCCGAATGGCGGCTGCCGCGATCCGGCGAGGCGGCGCTGCGCCTCGCGGCGCGCGCGGGCGCCGATGGAGTGCAGGTCGAGTTCGGCGGCGGGTCCAGGGGCGAATGGGCCGACGCTCCGGGCCGGATCTCCGCGCTGCGTGAGGCAGCGGCGGCGACCGGCGTGAAACTGCTGGCGGTCGCGGGCAACGTCCTCAACGATCTCGGCCTGCCCGCGCCACCCGGCGGCCCCGAGGAGGCGCGGGTGCGCCGGGTGCTGGTCCGGCTGCTCGACGCCGCCATCGGCCTCGGGGTCCCGCTCGCGTTCGTGCCGAGTTTCCGGCGCGGCGCCATCGACGGCCCCGTGGCGTTCGACCGCACAGCCAGGATGCTGGCCTGGGCCGCGACAGAGGCCGAGGCTCGTGGCGTGGTGCTGGCCAACGAGAACGTGCTGCCTCCAGCCGGCGCGCGGGCGCTGGTCGAGGCCGTCGCCTCCCCGGCGTTCCGGCTGGTGCTGGACACCTTCAATCCCGTGGACGCCGGTCTCGACCCGGTACGGCTGGTGGCCGAGGTCGCCGGGGCGTTCGCCGGTCAAGTACACCTCAAGGACGGCCCGCCCGCGGTCGGCGACATGCCTCCCCTCGGCGCCGGTAGCGGGCGGTTGGACGCCACTCTGTCCGCGGTGAGCCGGCACATGAGGGGTGTCGAGGCGCTCGTCCTGGAGAACGACTACCGCGACGGCAGGGCGGGCCGGATCGCCGCCGACCTCGCCTGGGCCCGCTCGGCCGCGCTGCGCCACGGACTCTGAACGGCCCCTTTTCCTGAATTGCGTGCGGGCCCAAATCGAGCGTGCCCGCACGCAGGTCGGAATATGATTTATTAACGTCCTTGCCGGTGAGCTATCCCAAGTGCCGGAGGTGCCACTCACTGGTCTCCTCTTTCGATGTCTGACACCATGGAGGACATGCGGTGATGGGAATATTCCGGATATCAGAAGACGAGAGAAGGGCCGGTCAATTTGGAGATCAAGATTCTTGGGCCGCTCGCTGCACAGCAAAATCGAATGGACCTTCTGCCCGCCGCCGACAAGCCGCGCAAGATTTTCGCGGTGCTGGCGCTGAACGCCAACAACATCGTACCGGTCCATGTGCTCATCGAAGAGGTGTGGGGAGAACACCCTCCGCGCAGTTCGAGAACCACACTCCAAACGTATATTCTGCAATTGCGAAAGAAACTCGCGGCCGCGCTGGGCAAGAATGCGCGACGCGGCCCCAAGGACGTCCTCGCCACTCGCAACGGCGGCTACATGCTCTGCGTCCCGTCCGGCGGGCGCGACATCGAACGGTTCGACCGGCTGACGCAGGAGGCCAGGGCCGCCGCCGACGACGGTGAGGCCTACCGCCTCTTCAATCAGGCCCTGGCACTGTGGCGCGGATCCGTGCTGGTGGACGTCCCGATCGGGCTGATACTCGAACGCGAGGTCGTGCGCCTGCAGGAACTCAGGATGAAGGTGCTGCACGAACGCAACGAAGCCGGGTTGAAGCTCGGGCTGCACATCGAACTGCTCAGCGACCTGGCCGCACTGTGCAGCCACAACCCGATGGACGAGAGCCTGCACGCTCAGTTCATCCTGGCTCTTTATCGGGCGGGGCGGGTTTCCGACGCGCTGGACACCTACCAGCGGCTGCGCAGGACTCTGGTCGACGAACTCGGCCTGGAGCCGTCGGCGTGGCTGCGCGGACTCCAGCAGGCGGTGCTCAACGCCGCGCCCGAGCTGGAACTTCCCGCCGCCCGGACGCCCGCTCTCGTGCGCAACGGCACTCTGCTGCGGATTCCCGCGCCGCGCGCGCCGGTCCAACTGTCCACGTTGGCGCGCCCCTGGTCGGCATAGCGATCCTCGTCCCGTACGCGGCTTCGCCCCCGCCGGGGCCGAGCCCGCCGGCATCGGGTGCCCGGAGCGGGGCCTGGGCGCCGCGCCTGGTCACGTGAAGATCACGCGGTAGAGGATCCGGTGGGTGGTTCCAGCATGGGGACGAGGAAGCGGCGGGCCACCTCGGCCAGTTGATCGTCGTCGTCCAGGTCGATGACCGCGCTTGGGATCGTCAAGAACGAGGTGGAGATGCGGACCATCATCTCGGCCACCATGTCGACGTCGAGAGCCGCCGCCACATGCCCCGCCCGTTGTTCGCTGCGGAGTTGGCCGGCGACGAAGTGGCGTACCGTGGCGAGGGTCTGGCCGCCGTCGGCGGTCAGGGAGGGGACCAGGAGGTCGGGTTCGGTGGCGATGAGTCCGCCGATCAGGGGGTTGCGGCGGATGGCGCGCAGCGAGGTGACGAAGCCGAGGACGACCCGGTCGGCGGCGGTGCCGGCCTGTTCGATGTCGATGAGGAACTGGTCGAAGTAGCGGCGGAACTCGCGGCGTACCACGTGTTCGACCAGCGTGTCCTTGGTGTCGAAGCGCCGGTAGACGGTGATGCGGGACACCTTGGCGATTCTGGCGACGTCCTCCATGGTGGAGCGTCTGATGCCCATCCGGCAGAACTGCTCGTAGGCCGCGTCGAGGATGCGGGTCCGTAGCTCGTCGGTGTCGTCCACGCGTTCGACGGCGTCGACGTAGGCGCGTTCCAGTAGTGACTCGGAGTCCGACGGCGCCATGAATCCGGACAGCACAGATTCCACGATCACCTCCTGTATGGATTCTGCCTCACCCTTGGGCTTGTGATGCTCGTCACGCTGTGCTCTGATGATGATACACGGACTCATCCCTTGTTTCTCGGTATCATCCTTTCCCGCGTGCGCGAAGGAGTGCAGAGCATGGCAGAGCTGAGCAGGCGCGACGTACTCATCTCGGGCACCGCCCTGGGAGCGCTCGGCGCGTTAGGGATGGCCGCCCCGGCCCACGCGGACGCGCTGTCCGGCGACTGGACCTGGCCGGCCAGTGGTTCGATCGCGGGCTCCGGCAGCGGCGCCGACCCCCGGTGGGTCTGGGACGACGAGGCCGACCCGCTTCTCGCCTCGCTGTTCGAGCGCGGCCTCATCCCCGAGGTCAACCGGCTCCTGTACGACTGGAACCGCAACGACCAGCCCCTGCCCGCCGGCCTGCCGGAGGATCTGCGGGCGTTCATCGAGCGGGCGCGTCAGCTACCGTCCTGGGCCGATCCCGCCAAACTGGCCGCCGCGGCGCGCTTCCACGCGCTCAAGGGCAACTACCTCGTCGTTCTCACGATCGTGGGCGCCGGGATGCTGGCCACCGCCATCCCCAAGGAGGCCCGCGCGGTCTACTACTCCGCGGGCGGCGCGGACCTCAAGGACCGGATCGCCAAGACGAACATCCTGGCCTACGCGGTCAGACCCCAGAACGCCTGGACGGCCGGCGGCACGGCCGTGGTCGAGGCGGTGAAGACCCGGCTGGTGCACGCGGCGGTCCGGCACCTGCTGCGGTCCTCGCCGCACTGGTCGGGGCCCATCCCGATCAGCCAGGAGGACATGCTCGTCACGTGGCACACCCTGGCGACGTACTCGATGCGGGGGCTCCGGGACTGGAAGGTACGCATGTCGTCGGCCGAGTCCGCGGCGTACCTGCACTCGGTCCAGACGCTGGGGCACATGCTGGGCATCAGGGACGAGTTCCTCCCCGCCACCTGGGAGACCTCCTATGCCCAGTCGGACCTGGTACTGCCCAGGAACATGGGGCCGACCAGGGAGGGCGTGGAGCTCAACGCCATCCTGCGGGACATGCTCGCGGAGCTGACCAGCCCGGGCGGCATCGACAAGCCTCTGGTCAACGCCTTCGCCCGCTACCTGACCGGCGACCAGGTGGCCGACTGGAACGGCATCCGCCGCGAGCCGCTGTGGGACCCGGTGGTCAAGACCGCCTGGCCGTTGCTGGTGCGGTTCCGCGAGGGCCTGATCGGGCTGCCGCTGGTGCCCGCGAGCGCCTGGCTCCTGGACGAGATGGTCAAGAGGTGGACCACCTACTACCTGACCAGGGGAGCCCAAACCAAGATCGTGATCCCGACGGGCAACCGCCCCGGCTGACCACCGGCATGGACATGACATTCTGCCCATGACCGGATGTCCCGCCAGCACCCGCGATCCTCGCGGACCCAGGTCTGGCGTCCTCTTCGACGGGTCAGTCGCGCAGGAGGAGCTGGATCAGGGCGACGGTTCCGACGGCGACGACCAGGGCGCGGAGCACCGTGGGGCTGAGGCGGCGGCCCAGGGCGGCGCCGGTCCGGCCGCCGATCGCGGAGCCCGCCGCCAGCAGGCCCACGGCGGTCCAGTCGAAGTCGGCGGCGAACAGGAAGAAGAGCGCGGCCACGGTGTTGACCACGGCGACCAGGACGTTCCTCAGGGCATTGAGCCGCCGCAGGTCGTCGTCGAGGAACATGGCCATCAGCGACAAATAGATGATGCCCTGGGCGGCGGCGAAGTAGCCGCCGTACACGCTGGCCAGCGTCAGTCCGGAAAGGAGCACCGGGCCGCCGTCGGGGTCGGCGGTGGGTGGACGGCGGCGCCATACCGTCTTCGCCAGCCAGGGCTGCAGGACGATCAGCACGAGCGCGAGGGCCACCAGCGCGGGTACGATCGCCTCGAACGCGGCGGACGGGAGCACCAGCAGCAGCGCCGCCCCACTGACCCCGCCCGCCAGCGCGCCCGCGCTCATGCGCAGGATGCGGCGGCGCTGGCCGCGCAGTTCGGCGCGGTAGCCGATGACGCCGCCGATGGAGCCGGGGATCAGGCCGAGCGCGTTGGAGACCGTGGCGGTGACGGGCGGCAGGCCGGTGGCCAGCAGGACGGGGAAGGTGATCAGCGTCCCCGAGCCGACGACGGTGTTGATGGCGCCCGCGGCGGCGCCCGCGCCGAACACGGCCAGCATCTCCACGAAGGTCACACGAAGAGAGCCTAGGAACCGGACACTTCGCCTGCGGTCGAACCGTGCACGCAGATGCAGTTGCGGTCGTTCTGGGGCGGGTCGATGACGCGGTCGGCCAGGGGAGCGAGCACGTCCTCCATCGCGCGCGCGGCGGCCACGGCGGACTCGGTGACCGCGTAGACGTCGTCGGCGTCGTGGACGCTGATCATGACGGCGGTGCGCGACACCCAGACGTGGGCGGGATGGCCGGCCAGCGTCACCCAGCCGGGCTGGTCCAGGTCGGGGTGGCCGGGGATCGGGCTGGGGAACCTGGCGTACTCCTGGACGGTGTAGCCCTGACCCGGTACGGCCAGCGGCGTGCCCGGCGCGATGCGCCTGACCGGCAGGCCCAGCGCGGTCAGCGTCTCGGCCGGGTCCTCGGTGCGCACCGCGGCCAGCAGGCGGTCGCCGTCGTTGTTGTGGCCGCCGTAGGCGCGGCAGAAGTGGAAGTAGGACAGGCTGTGCGCCCATGCGAGCAACTGTTCGGGGGTGTGGGTCTCGTGGAGGTACTCGTCCCAGGTCATGGTGGTAGTTTGCCGGGCATGACCAAGGTGTCCAAGGTCGCCGTCGTCACCGGGGCGGGGTCGGGGATCGGCCGGGCCGTCGCCCGTGGGCTGCGCGGGGCCGGTTACGCGGTGGCGGTCGCGGGCCGGCGCGAGGAGACGCTGGCCGCGACCGCCACGCCGGACGACGGCGGATGGCTGGTCGTGCCCGCCGACGTGCGGGAGGCGGGGTCGGTGGCGGCGCTGTTCGCCGCCGTGCGCGAGCGGTTCGGGCGGGTGGACCTGCTGTTCAACAACGCCGGCACGGGTACGCCCGCCGTTCCCGTGGACGAACTCGACGTCGAGCAGTGGCACGCGGCGGTCGGCACCAACCTCACCGGCTCCTTCCTGTGCGCCAGGGAGGCGTTCGGGATCATGCGCAGGCAGGATCCGCGAGGTGGGCGGATCATCAACAACGGGTCGATCTCGGCGCACGCGCCGCGGCCGTTCAGCGCGCCCTACACCGCGACCAAGCATGCGATCACCGGGCTGACGAAGGCGTTGTCGCTGGACGGCCGGCCGTACGGGATCGCGTGTTCGCAGATCGACATCGGCAACGCCGCCACCGACATGACGGAGACGATGGCGCGGGGCGCGCTGCAGGCCGACGGGACGACGGCGCCCGAGCCGCGCATGGACGTGGCGCACGTGGTGAGCGCCGTCCTCTACATGGCCGGGCTGCCGCCGGAGGCGAACGTGCAGTTCATGACGGTGATGGCGACCACGATGCCGTTCGTGGGCCGGGGGTGAGCTCACGCCCGTTCGAGCGCCCTCCGCAGCGCGGCCTCGAAGTGGATGAGCGGCAGGTCGTGGCCGGGCTGGGCGATGAGGAGGGTGGCGATCTTCCCGTCCGCGAGGGCGAGCGCGCGCTCGTTGGAGCCGGCGGCCGTCGCGATCGCCCTGGCCCGTGACGGGCCGCGGGCCTCGGCGAAGAAGACGAGCACGCCGTCGTCGACGCCCGACTGCTCGCCGCGCAGGTACGCGCAGCCGGCGAGCTTCTTGGTGAGCTTCTCGCGGTCGTCCACCCAGACGGCGGGCAGGTCGCTGCCGACCGTGACCTCGCCGACCAGGTATCCGGCGTTCTCCAGTTCGAGGGCCATGGCGATGGCGACCGCGGCGAGGTCGGCGTCGGGGGAGTACGGCTCGTGCTCGGTGGCCAGCAGGACCAGGCCGCCGGGCGTCTTCCATGGCAGGTAGCCCCAGTCGGCGCTGATGTCGACGTTCTGGCCGGTCGAGCCGACCAGGACCTCGCCGGTGTCGGGGTGGGCGTGCTCGGCGGCCGCGGCGGCCAGGGCGGGGGCGTCCAGGCCCAGGCGCTGGGCGGCCCAGGTGACGAGGTGGGCGGCCCAGGTTCCGTCGCGCCAGTCGACGCGGTTGAGGTCGAGGGCGGCCAGGGCGGCGTAGCCGTACCGGACGTGGGCGGGGTCGGAGGTTCTGGCCGCGGCGAGGACGCAGCGGCGGGCGAAGGTGATGAGCAGGTAGAGATCGTCCAGGCTGAGGCGGTCGGGGGTGAGCCCGGCATCGAGCGCGGCGCGGACCGCGGCGTCGCAGGGGGAGTCGGTCCACCGCCAGAGTTGCTGGGCGCGGTAGTCGTAGCCGGGATCTGCCCAGGCAGGGTCCATGCTTCTGACGCTAGACGCGCAGGCCGGGTGTGCGGAGTGTCATGCCCAAACGGTCGGGCAACGTTCCATACTTACCGGAGGCGAAGGAAAGTTTCTAGAGGTTCGGGCACAGAGAAAATTTCTTCCCGAACTTATTGACCCGGGCGCTTACCTGTCGGAAAGCTCTTGTTCATGACGGTCACAGTCCGCGCGTTCGTTGCGGGGGATGAGCCCTCACTGATCGACTGCTGGAACCAGAGCCTGCCCGCCGACCCCACCACCGCGACGTGGTTTCGCGACTGCGTCCTACTCGACCCCAACTTCGACCCGGACGGGCTGCGCGTCGCCGTCGCCGGCGGGCGCGTCGTGGGCTGCGCCTATGCGGTACGCCGCCGGACGCCCCTCGCGCCCGGCACCGACCTGGAGCCGGAGACGGGATGGATCCCGTTCTTCTTCGTGGCGCCCGGCCATCGGGGCGCCGGACTCGGACGGCGGCTGCTCGGCGAGGCCCTCGCGTTCCTGCGCGAGCAGGGCCGCACCCGCGTCGACTTCGCCTCCTACACCCCCAACTACGTCCTGCCCGGCGTCGACGCCGACCTCTACCCGGAGGCGTTCGCGCTGCTCGGCGCGATGGGCTTCACCACGCTCTACTCGCCGGTCGCCATGGACCGCACGCTCGTCGGCTACGCGACCCCGCCCGAGGTGCTCGTCCTGCGCGAGAAGCGCGAGAGCGAGGGGTACGGCTTCCGCCACCCCACCGCCGGCGAACTGCCGGAACTGATCCGGTTCGCGGCCGACGTCTTCAACCCCGACTGGGGCGAGGCGATCCGCCACCACAAATCCACCGATCGCATGGTTATCGCGAAAAATCGGGAAAAGGTGGTGGGGTTTGCGCTCTACGCCGCCTACCGCGGCATCCCCGAGCGATTCGGCCCCTTCGGCGTCGATCCGGCCGAACGCGGCACCGGCCTCGGCAAGATCCTGCTCCACCTCACGATGACCGCCATGCGCGCCGAGGGCCTGCACTCCTCGTGGTTCCTCTGGACCGGCGAGGCCAGCCCGGCGGGCGTCCTCTACACCAAGGCGGGCTACGAGGTGACCCGCCGCTTCCACGTCATGAGGTGGGGCACGTGAACATCCTGGCCATCGGGGCCCACGCCGGTGACATGGATCTGACGGCGGGAGCCGTACTGGCGCAGCATGTCCTGAACGGGCACGAGGCGACGCTCCTGCACCTCACGCTCGGCGAGCGCGGTCATCCGCGGATGTCCGTGCCCGACTACGCCGAGCAGAAGCGCGAGGAGGCGGAGGCGTTCGCCGCCGCGATCGGCGCGCGGGCCAGGTTCCTCGACTACGAGGACGGCCTGCTGCCCGAGGACGAGGACGTCAAGATGCGCGTCGGCGACCTGATCAGGGAACTGCGGCCGGACGTGATCCTCACCCACTGGAGCGCCTCGATCCACAAGGACCACGCCCGCACCCACCGCATCGTCGAGGACGCCCGCTTCTACGGCGGGCTGAAGACGCTGGAGCGCGACCTGCCCGCGCACTGGGCCGGTCAGCTCTACTACGCCGACAACTGGGAGGACGCCGAGGGCTTCCGTCCCGACGTGTTCGTGGAGATCGCCGGGGACGCCTACGAGATCTGGTCGCGGGCGATGACCGGCTACGCCTACGCGCGCGGCGAGACCTACGGCTTCCCCTACGTCGACTACTACCGGGCGCTCACGATCGTGCGGGGCGCGCCGGCCGGATTCCAGCGGGCCCAGGCCTTCGCCGCGCCCGTCGGATCGCGCGATCTCCGGGTGAGAGGAACCTTCTGATGAAACGTTTAACGATCATCGCGATGGCGGTGGTGCTCGCCGGATGTTCCGGCGGCGGAGGGCAGAAGGGGCCGGGCGCGGCGGCGCCGCCGCTGGTCGTGCACGCGATCGACTCGGGCACCTTCCAGGAGAACTTCAACCCCTTCCACCTGGAGGGCGTCAACTTCGGCAGCACCGGGATGATCTACGAGACGCTCGAGTACTTCAACAAGCTGAAACCCGGTGAGATCACGCCGTGGCTGGCGCTCAGCCACGAATGGAGCAACGACGGCAAGACACTCACCTTCACCCTCCGCCAGGGCGTGAAGTGGACCGACGGCAAGCCGTTCACCGCCGACGACGTGGTCTTCACCTTCGAGACGATGATCAAGCACCCGGAGCTCAACAAGAGCGCCGTGGAACTGGCCGGAGCCAAGGCCCTCGCCCCCGACAAGGTGCGGCTCGACTTCAAGTCGACCTCCTACGCCAAGCTCTTCAACATCTCGGGCAGCACGGCGATCGTGCCGAAGCACCTGTTCGAGAAGGAGAACCCGGTCACCTTCACCAACCCCAAACCGGTGGGCACCGGGCCGTACAAGCTGGCGAAGTTCTCCGCCCAGCTCTACGAGATGACGAAAAATCCGGACTACTGGCAGCCGGGCAAGCCCGTCGTCCCCACCGTCAGGTTCCCCGCCTACACCGCCAACGCCGTCCAGACCGGGCTGCAGCAGGGCGAGATCGACTGGGCCGGAGCGTTCGTCCCCGACATCGACAAGATCTACGTCCAGGGCAAGCCCGAGACCAACAAGTACTTCTTCCCGCCCGAGGGCGTGGTCGCCCTCCTGCCCAACCTGACCCACCCCGTCCTGTCCAAGCCAGAGGTACGGCAGGCCATCAGCCTGGCCATCGACCGCGACAAGATCGTCAAGGTGGCCGAGCGCGGCTACACCAAGGTCGCCCACCCCACCGGCATCCCCATGCCGGGTGGCGAGGCGTTCCTGCCGCCCGCCTACAAGAACGCCGCCTACAAGGTCGACGTCGAGAAGGCCAAGGAACTGCTCAAGGGCGTCGATCCCGCCCAGCTCAAGTTCCAGTTGCTGGTGCCCTCGCCGTTCACCGACTGGGTCAACGCCGCCCAGCTCATCCGCGAGGACCTCGCCAAGGTCGGCATCACCGTCGAGACCCGCGGCGTCGCCTTCCAGGACTGGGTCTCCAAGGTGGGCAAGGGCAGCTACGACCTGTCGATCCGGGCCACGCCCGCCGGGGCCTCGCCGTACTTCCAGATGCGCTCGCTGCTGTTCAGCGAGCTGGCCAAGCCCGTCGGCAGCTCCGCCACCGGCAACTACCAGCGCTGGAAGGACGCGGCCAGCGACAAGCTCATCCACGACTACGCCGCCACCGACGACCCGGCCGCGCAGCAGAAGGCGGCCCAGGGGCTCGGCACGATCATGGTGGAGAAGCTGCCGGTGCTGCCGCTGTTCTACAGCCCGGCCTGGGCGCAGTTCCGGACCAGCAAGTACGTCGGCTGGCCCTCCGAGCAGGATCCCTACGCGATGCCCTCGCCGTACACCTCGCCCGACGCCGCCGTGGTCCTGCTCAACCTGAGGCCAGCGGGCACGTGAGGTTCCTGGCCAGGCGGCTCGGGTTCTACCTGCTCACGGCCTGGGCCGCCGTCACGCTCAACTTCCTGATCCCCCGGATGATGCCGGGGGACCCGGTCGACCTGCTGGTGGCCAGGCTCAAGGGCAACGTGGACCCGGCCGCCGTCGAGGCGATGAAGAAGGCGTTCGGGATCAGCGACGCGGGGCTCTGGACGCAGTACGTGGACTACCTGGGCAACCTCTTCCGCGGGGAGCTCGGGCGCTCGATCACGTTCTTCCCCACGGAGGTCTCCACCGTCATCGCCGACAGCCTGCCCTGGACGATCGGCCTGGTCGGCGTCGCCACACTGATCAGCTACGTGGTCGGCACCTCGCTCGGCGTGCTCATGGCGTGGAAGCGCGGCACCTGGCTGGACGGGGTGCTGCCCGCCGCGACCTTCCTGCACGCGGTGCCGTACTTCTGGGTCGCGCTCGTGCTGGTCTTCGTGTTCGGCTCGACGCTGCAGTGGTTCCCCGGCTCGCGCGCCTACGGCCTGGAGGTGACGCCCGGCTTCACCGGCGACTTCCTGGCCAGCGTGGCCTACCACGCGACGCTGCCGGCGGTCACGATCGTCGTCGCCTCGATGGCCGACCGCATCCTCGGCATGCGCAACGTCATGGTCACCACGCTCGGCGAGGACTACGTCGTCATGGCCGAGGCCAAGGGCCTGACCAGCCGCCGCGTCATGTGGGCCTACGCCGCCCGCAACGCGATCCTGCCCAACATCACCAGCTTCGCCCTCTCGCTCGGCTTCGTGGTGGGCGGCTCCGTGCTGACGGAGATCGTCTTCTCCTACCCGGGCATCGGCTCCATGCTGCTGAAGGGCGTCGAGAACGAGGACTTCCCGCTCATGCAGGGCATCTTCCTCGTGATCTCGCTGGCCGTACTGGTCGCGAACCTCCTGGCCGACCTGGCTTATGTCCTCCTCGACCCAAGGACGCGCCAATGAAGATCCGCATAGGCGTCGGCATCCTGGTCTTCTTCGCGCTGATGGCCCTCGCCGGGCCGCTGCTGATCCAGGCCGACCCCGCCGCGACCAGCGACGCGGGCCTGCAGGGCCCCTCGGCCGCGCACTGGCTCGGCACCACCCAGACCGGCCAGGACATCCTCACGCAGATCGTGTACGGCTCGCGCGTCTCGCTGGGCGTCGGCGTGCTGTCGGCGGTCATCGCCACCGTCTTCGCCATCGCCGTGGGCCTGGTCGGCGGCTACTTCGGCGGGGCCGTGGACGAGATCCTGTCGGTGCTGACCAACATCTTCCTCGTCCTCCCGGCGCTACCGCTGATCATCGTGCTCGCCGGGTACCTGCCCCAGCGCGGGGTCGCCTCGGTCGCGGTGGTGATCGCCGTCACCGGCTGGGCGTGGGGCGCGCGGGTCCTGCGCGCCCAGACCCTGTCGGTACGGCGGCGCGACTTCGTCGAGGCGGCACGGGCCGGAGGGGAGAGCCCGATCCGGATCATCTTCTTCGAGATCCTGCCGGTGCTGCTGCCGGTGATCGCCACTAGCTTCCTGGCGACGGTCGTGGGCGCGATCCTGGCCGAGGCCGGGCTGTCGTTCCTCGGCCTGGCCGACCTGTCCACGGTGAGCTGGGGCAGCATGCTCTACTTCGCGCAGAACGGGCAGGCGCTGCTCATCGGGGCGTGGTGGTGGTTCGTGCCGCCGGGGCTGTGCATCGCGTTGATCGGCACCGGGCTGGCGCTGGTCAACTTCGGCCTGGACGAGATCGCCAACCCCCGCCTGCGTACGATCAAGGTCCGGAAGGCGCGCGCATGAACGTCCTGGAGATCCGCGACCTCGGCGTCGACTACCAGTCGAACAGCGGGACCGTCCACGCCGTCGCCGACGTCTCGCTCGACCTGCGGCGCGGCGAGATCCTCGGGCTGGCGGGGGAGAGCGGCAGCGGCAAGTCCACGCTGGCCCACGCGGTCGGCCGCCTGCTGCGGCCCCCGGCCGCGATCACCGGCGGCACTGTCACCTACCACCGCGCCGACGGCACCGCCGTGGACGTCCTGGCCCTGCGCCGCGAGGACCTGCGCGCCTTCCGCTGGGCCGAACTGGCCGTCGTCTTCCAGTCGGCCATGAACTCGCTCAACCCGGTCAGCACGGTCGGCGCCCAGATCGAGGACGTGCTCCGCATCCACCGCCCCACCATGACCCGAAAAATGCGCACAGAGCGGGCGGTGGAGCTGCTCCAGCGGGTCGGCATCAGCGCCGACCGGCGCCGCAGCTACCCGCACGAACTGTCCGGCGGCATGCGCCAGCGCGCCGCCATCGCCATCGCGCTCGCGCTCAACCCCGAGATCATCATCATGGACGAGCCGACCACCGCCCTCGACGTGGTCGTCCAGCGCGACATCCTCCAGGAGATCAGCGCCCTGCGCGAGGAGTACGGCTTCGCCGTCGTCTTCATCACCCACGACCTGTCGCTGCTCATGGAGATCTCCGACCGGATCGCCATCATGTACGCGGGCCGCGTCGTCGAGACCGGCGCCGCCCGCTCCCTCCACGACCGGCCCCGCCACCCGTACACGCTCGGCCTGCTCCGCTCCTTCCCTCGCCTGCACGGCCCGCGCGAGGAACTGCTCGGCATCCCCGGCACCCCGCCCGACCTGCGCGCCCTGCCGTCCGGCTGCGCGTTCCACCCGCGCTGCCCGCACGCGCTGCCGGACTGCGAGCGGATCAGGCCGTCCCTGCGCGACGGCGTCTCCTGCCTGCTCAACGAGGGAAAGGGGGTCCGATGAGCGAGATCGTGCTCGAAGGCCGCAACCTCACCAAACACTTCAAGGCCGCCCGCGGCCGCGGCACCGTCCACGCCGTGGACGACGTCTCCCTCACCCTGCGATCCGGTACGGCGACCGCCCTCGTCGGCGAGAGCGGCTGCGGCAAGAGCACCGTGGCCCGCCTGCTCGCCCAGGTCTATCCGCCGACGTCGGGGGAGGTGTTGCTGCGCGGGCGGAAGGTGACCGGCTTTCGCGAGTACCGGCGGCAGGTGCAGCTCATCTTCCAGGACCCGTTCGCGTCCCTCAATCCGTTTCACCGCGTCCGCTACCACCTGGCCAGGCCGTTGCGCCTGCACGGGCACGCGCGGTCGGCGGCGCAGGAGAGCGAACTCGTCGCCGAACTGCTGGAACGGGTCAGCCTGACGCCGGTCGAGCAGTTCATGGACAAGCTGCCGCACGAGCTTTCCGGCGGGCAGCGGCAGCGGGTGGCGATCGCGCGGGCGCTGGCGGTGCGGCCGATCGCACTGATCGCCGACGAGCCCGTGTCCATGCTGGACGTGTCGATCCGGCTCGGGGTGCTGCGGTTGCTGGAGACGCTGGCCGCCGAAAGCGGCCTCGCGCTCCTCTACATCACCCACGACATCGCCAGCGCACGGTACTTCGCCGAGGACATCACGGTCATGTACGCGGGGCGGCTGATCGAGAGCGGCCCCAGCGAGGCACTGACCCAGTCACCCCGCCACCCCTACACCCAACTCCTCCTCGACTCCGCCCCCGACCCCACCCGCCAGCCGAATCTTGGCGTGACCAGGCGAGGGGAGCCGCCGAGCCTCATCGCACCGCCTGACGGGTGCCGGTTCCATCCGCGGTGCCCGGTGGCGCTGCCGGTGTGCGCGAACGAGACGCCCGGCCGTACGGTGCTGGGCGAGGGGCGGTGGACACATTGCTGGCAGGCTGAAGCTCAGCCCACCAGCGTCGCCGGTGGGTAGAGCGGTGCCGGACGGTCACGTGTCGGCGGTTGACGGCCTCTCGGGTCGGCCGGGGCGAGGAGAACGCGGATCTCGAGGTCAGGGGGTTTCGTAGAGAGTCGTGAGGGTGGTCAGGGTGGTGATGACGCGGGCGCGGAGCTCGGGTGGGGTGCGGACCTCGACGTCGGACCCCAGGCGCAGGAACTCGCCCAGTGCGTGCTCCACCGACTCGATCGGCAGCGTCACCTCGGTCCTGCCGTCGGGCAGGGGTCGTGCGGTCGCCTCCGCCGCGTTCACCACGCCCGGGGTCATCATCTCGCGCAGCCGGTCCATGCCGCGCGGCGTCAACCGGGCCACGGCCTCGCCCTGGCGCAGGCGGGCCTGGAACTCGTTCAGGTACTCCTGCCAGTGCGCCGCCAGGTCGAAGTCGTCGGGACGGGTGAACGCCTCCTCGCGTACCACCAGGTCGAGGATCTGCCAGACGCGGTAGGTGCGCACGTTCTCGCCGCAGCGGGCGACCAGGTACCAGCGGCCCGCCTTCACGACCAGCCCGTACGGCTCCAGCCGCCTCGTCACCTCGCCCTTCCAGCTCTTGTAGCGGACGTCGAGCACCCGCTCCCGCCACACCGCGTCGGCCACGGCGGGCAGGAACGGCAGCGGGTCGCGCTCCCGGTACCAGGCCGGGGCGTCGAGGTGGAAGCGTTCGCGGACCCGTCCGGCCCGGTCGCGCAGTTCGACGGGCAGCGCCGCCATGAGCTTGAGCTGGGCCGCCGTGACCACCGCGCCCAGTCCCAGCTCGGCGGCGGGACCCGGGAGCCCGGCCAGGAACAACGACTCGGCCTCGTCGCTCGTCAGGCCGGTCAGGCGGGTGCGGTAGCCGTCGAGGAGCTGGTAGCCGCCGTTGGTTCCGGCGTCGCCGTACAGAGGAACTCCGGCGGCGTGGAGGGACTCCACGTCGCGATAGATGGTGCGGACCGACACCTCCAGGCGCTCGGCGAGCTCCCGCGCGGTCATGCGGCCGCGCGTCTGCAGCAGCAGGAGGATCGACACGAGGCGGGAAGCGCGCATGCCACTGACAATAGATGTCAGCGAGGCGGGCTTAGCGTCCGGGCCATGAACGGATTCAGCTTCTTCACCGGCACCTGGAACATCCACAACAGGCGGCTCGTCAAATGGCTCGCGGGCGCCGACGAGTGGGAGGAGTTCCCCGGCCGCACGGTCGCGAGCAGCCACTTCGCCGGTGGCGCGCACTTCGACGAGGTGGAGTTCCCGACCAAGGGGTTCAGCGGGCTGACGGTCCGGCTGTTCGACGTGGACGAGCAGCGCTGGACGATCCACTGGGCGAGCACGCGTACCGGACGCTTCGACCCGCCCATGACCGGCACGTGGGAGGGGGACCGCGGCGAGTTCTACGGCGACGACCAGCACCAGGGCACGCCCGTGCGCGCCCGCTTCATCTGGACCAGGCTCGGCGACGGCGAGGCGCGGTGGGAACAGGCGTTCTCGGTGGACGGGGAGAAGACCTGGGAGACCAACTGGATCATGGAGCTGACGCGGGCGGACTAGAGGCCCGAACTCCTGACCCAGAAGATGACGCCGACCGCCACCGCGGCCACCAGCAACAACAGGCCACCCACCACGATCACCCACCACCAGCCCGTCTTCGGCGGCGTGGTCTCGTACTGTTCGACGTCGGGGAGCATGTCCGGCGTGTACGGCAGGCGGACCGTGCCCTCGCCCAGCTCGTCCTGACCCTGGTGGTGCGGAGACTGGTGCTGCGCCTGCTGCGGTGGCCAGGTGTGCGGCGGTCCGCCTTGGGGCGGGCGGTTGTACTGGTCGGGGTGCTGGGGCTGGCGGGGCGGGTGCGGCGGCATCCCGGGGTGCTGCTGCGGCCAGGTCTGACGCTGGTCGGGCGGTTGCTGCCCAGGCTGCTGTCCGGGCGGCTGTTGTCCATGCGGAGGGTACGGGCCGGGCTGGGGGTGTTGCGGGTGGGGCTGGCCGGGCGGTTGCCGCGGGGGTTGTTGCGGGCCGGTCTGGGGGTTCTGGCCGGGTGGCGGCTGGTCCGGGCCGTTGGGGGGCGGGGGTTGCTGGGATCCGAAGTGGTGCGGGGGCCAGGTCGGGTTCTGGGCGGGCTGTTGCGGGGGCCAGACCTGCTGGGGACCTGGTGGTGGTCCCGGTGGCCTGGGGTGGTGCGGGCCTGACTGGTCAGAGGGCTCCTGGCCGGGCCAGCGGTGGCGTACCGTCTGCTCGGGGTCGGGGTACTGCGGGCCCTGCTGCGGTGGAGTCATGGTTCCCCCGGGAATCGCGCCGATGATTTCCCGACATTGTCACATCTGCGTGGTTAACTCGTCCGCTTCATGAACCACCGGGCCCGGGCTGGCGCTGCTGTCCGGGGGTGTTGGGGTCGGACCATGGCTGCGGGTTCGCGGGCGGTGGGGTCGGCTGGTCGGTGGGCGCGGATCCCGGCTGCGGGGCGGGCGCGCCGCCGGGGTGGGGCGTGCCGGGCTGCGGGGCTGCCATGCCGGGGTGCGGGGTCGCGGGCTGGCCGTATCCCTGGGGCTGGCCGTATGGCTGGGGCTGGTTGTAGTTGGCGGGCGGGGCGTAACCGTGCTGCTGGCCGTACCCCGGCTGGGGCTGGTTCCAGGCGGGGGCCTGGGGCTGGGGGGTGCGGCGGGCGACCACGGCTGCCACCAGCAGCCCGAAGCCGCCCAGGGTCAGCGCCATGTTCAGGAACCCCAGAATGCCGAAGAACGTGGAGGCCATGGAGAGGCCGAGGTCTCTGGCGATCTGCGGGGCGAAGATCGTCATCGCCGCCGTGGGCAGCACGTTGATCATCAGCAGGACGCAGCCGATCAGGCCGAGCACCGCCGCCTTGCCGTGCTGGCGCCGGGCCATTCCCGTGATCACCGCGCCCGCGCCGAAGGCCACGAACATCAGGAGATTGATCAAGATATTGATGATGTTCACGCGATTCACGCCCCGAATCCGTCGATAAAGAGATCTTCTCGACCTTATGGGGATTTCCGGGCTTCCTCTACCGCACGCCTGATCGACTCCGCGTCCAGCGCTCCCTGGTGGCGGATGCCGTTGAAGAACAGCGTGGGCGTCCCTCGCACCCCGCTCTCGCGCCCCGACCGCTCGTCGGCGGCGAGTCGCCGGGAGTGGCGCGGCACGTCCGTCCACGGCTCCACGCCCAGCTCGGCGGCATAGTGTCCCAAGTCTTCATCTGTCAGGAACCGCTGGTTCGCGTAGAGGATGTCGTGCATCTCCCAGAAGCGCCCTTCGTCGGCCGCCGCCTCGGAGACCAGGGCCGCCGCGACCGCCCTCGGGTGCATGTTGCGCAGCGGGAAGTGCCGGAACACCAGCCGCACGTCCGGCTCCCGCTCGATCAGCTCCTGCAGCACCCCGTGCATACGCCCGCAGAAGGGGCATTCGAAGTCGCCGTACTCCACGATCGTTACCGCCGCGTCCGCGGGCCCCCGCACGTGGTCGTCCGCGTTCACCGGTACGGCCAGCAGCACGGGAAGCTCCTCCTCCGGCTCGGCGTCGGGCGGCGCGCAGACCCCGCCCCGATCCCAGGCGAGCTTGAACGCGATCCACCCCACCAGCGCCGACAGCAGCGAACCCGCCAGGATGCCGATCTTGGCCTGCGCGGCGATGGCGGCGTCCTCGAAGGCCAGGTCCACGATGAACAGCGCCACCGTGAACCCGATCCCCGACACAGCCGCCCCGCCCAGCAGTTGCCCCCACACGAGGTTGCCCGGCAGCACGCCCCAGTTGAACCGCAGCGGGATCCACGTGCCGATCGAGATGCCCGCGAACTTGCCCAGCACCAGCCCCAGCGCGATGCCGAGCGACACCGGCGAGGTGAGCGCCTGCCGCAGCGTCTCCCCGTCGAGCCTGACCCCGGCGTTGGCCAGCGCGAACACCGGCACGATCACGTAGCTGCTCCACGGGTGCAGGCGGAGCTGGAGCCGCTCGTTCACCGACACCGCCCGCTGCACCGACCTGGCCGCCTCGCGCGCCGCCCCGGCCGACGGTTCGCTGGTGAACTGCTGCACCGCCTCGCCCGCGCGCAACAGCTTCAGGTCGCTCGGCGCGTACACGAACACCAGCACCCCGAGCGCGATCCCCACCAGCGTCGGGTGCACGCCGCTCTCCAGCGTGGCCACCCACAGCGCGAACCCCAGCAGGATGTACGCGGGCGCGCGCCAGATCTTCAGCCACCGGAGCGTCACGATCGCGGCCAGCAGGAGCGCGGCGGCGATCAGCGCGGGGATGGAGAGCGCGGCCGTGTAGAAGATCGCGATGATCATCATGGCGAGCACGTCGTCCACGATGGCCAGCGTCAGCAGGAACGCGCGCAGCGGCTCCGGGCACCGGGCGCCGACCACGGCCAGCAGGCCCAGCACGAACGCGGTGTCGGTGGCGATCGGCACGCCCCACCCGCCCGCCGCCGGGCCTCCGGCGTTGAAGGCCAGGTAGACGGCGGCCGGAACGATCATCCCGCCCAGGGCGGCGACCGCGGGCACGGCCACCAGGCGCCGGTCGCGTAGCTGGCCGAGCCGTACCTCGTAGGAGACCTCCAGGCCGATGACGAAGAAGAAGATCGTCATGAGCCCGTCGTTGACCCAGTGCCGCAGGTCCAGCGAGAACTCGGTGGCCCCGAAGGAGAGCCCGGCCTGGGTGTGCCAGAACGTCTCGTAGCTGTCGCCCCAGGGGGAGTTGGCCCACAGCAGGGCCGCCAGCGTGGCCGCGAGCAGCACGACCGTGCTGCCCGCCTCCGTCTTCAGAAACGCGCGCATCATCCCGGATCCCCCCGGAACGATCGTAGACCTCGGCCCACGATCGCCCGGCTGACGGGCTCCGGGTTGACGGCCTCCCGGCTCATGACCCCCCGGGAGGGGCCATGAGCGTCGGGGTCACAGACCGCGCAGGTAAGCCAGCGACGGCATGAAGAAGTACTCACCGCCGCGCATCGTCACCGTCTGGGCGACCTGTGGCTGCGGCAACGACTGCTCTGGCCGCCCCCACACCTTCGGGAACGTGACCTTGATGTCCCGCTCCCCCTGCCCGATCACCGGGTCGTGACCGGTGCCCTCCACCTGGAAGTCCGGGTTGTTGGCCCACGACTGCTGGGTGAATTCGAACTGGCTCAGCAGGCTGGAGTTGAACGCCATGAACAGCAGACCGACGTCCCCGCTGGGCCGGGTCTCCGGCGGAGCGTCGTCCCAGGGCTGGTCGGTGCGCTCGCCGTAGGTCTGCCCGCGACGTGCCATCAGCACCTCGCGGCCGAACGAGCGCGGGTTCGTCTTGCGGACGTGCCCGCTGAACGGGCACTTGGAGCCGTCGTCGGCGTCGAAGGTGAAGTCGTTGTCCACCGGGCCGCCGCCGGCCTTGGGCTTGGTGGTCACGGGTGTGCCGTCCTTGAACCGCCCCACCAGCATCGCCCCGGCCCGCGGCCGGTCGGCGCCGGTGAGGCCGAGGCCGTCGGCCAGGTCCCGCTCGATCTCCTTGAACGCCCGGACGTTCTGCTCCAGCTTCCTGAAGACGAAGTAGCTGCCGAAGTGGCGGGCCGGGTTCGGCGCGAACGGGTCGGCCACCAGGACGCTGCCGAGCGGGAACGCCGGGTTCCAGTGCTTCTTCGGCTCCCGGTCGACCTCGTCCTTCAGGAACAGCGGCTGGCTACGCCCGTCCACGTACCCGAAGTGCTCGATTCCGTCGCCGGCCGGGTTGCGCAGGCCCTGGCCGCTCTCCTCGCCGAGCAGCCTCGCGCTCTCCGGCAGTTCGCCGAGGATCTCCTCGCGCAGCCGCGCGACCGGCTCAGCCGTGGCGTCGCCGATCAGGATGACCGCGTGGATCTCGCGCTGGTAGGTGTTCTCCCACTGATCGACGGCCGGGTCGTCGACGAGCGCGATCCGCCGCTTCATGCCGTCGCGGAAGACCTTGTCGCCGAAGCGGCGTACGTCCTCGACGGAGTGCCCGAGGTCGCGGTAGCCGGCCTTGCTGATCCCGATCCCGACGTACGCGCTGCCGGGCCGCCGCTCGCGGCCGAAGGTGCGCACTTCTTCCAGGTGCTTGCGCGCCGACTTCATGTGCGTGGTGGCGACGTGGCGCAGAAACCGCTTGCCCTCCGCGACGTCGTTGAAGCGCACGAACAACACCGTCAGGTACTCGCGCACGTGTGCCCGCAGGATGTTCGGCTGCAGGTTGTCGAGCATCGCCTTGGTGTCGGCGTCGAGCGAGGCCGAGTCCCAGGCGAGGGGTTGTGCGTTGTTCAGGTCGACAGGCATTGCCCATCCTTTCCCCGTCGTGATGAAGGGGCCCCCAATTAACGCGTCGGCAAGGCCATTGCACCCACAGTGCGGCTGTCTGTGCGCCAGTCCAATTCCCCTCGTTACCGACGCGCCCCACTTAATACGACTCCTGAGTGCCTCAAGAAGTTGCGGAAAAGCGAAGTTTCCCGAAAAAACTCCGGCCGCCCCGCGCGGAATTCCGGGGGGTACGGGACGGCCGGAGGGCTCAGGAGGAGACGGTGAGCTTCGTACGGGCGGTGTCGCCGTTCTTGCAGTAGGCGATCACCGGGAACGTGCCCGCCTTGGCCGCCTTCAGCGCCGGAGCCCAGGCGGTCGTGGCCGCGGCGGCGTTGGCGCGCACCGGGCTGAACGCCTTGGACGCGACCGCCCTGACGCCGGAGCCGCCGCACACCGCCGTCACCGTCACCTGCGCGCCGACCTTCACGCTCGCGGGCGCGACGCCGACCCCGGCGTTGACGGCCGCCAGGGTGATGCCGCCACCCGGATTCGAGGTGGCCGTGGGGGTCGGGGCCGGGGTGGGCTTGGGGGTGGCGGTGGGCGTGCCGGTCGGGGTCGGCGCGGGGTTGTCGTTGCCGCCGCCGAAGACGACGTCGGAGCAGGAGTAGAACGCCTCGGGGCTGTCGCTGCGCTGCCACACCGCGTAGATCAGGTGGCGGCCCTTCTTCGCCGGGAGCTGGGCGTCCATCACGTACGCGCCGCCGGACAGCGCCGGGTCCTTCTGCGTGTGGAACGGCTTCGCCTCCAGGTCGCTCCACTTCAGCGGCTGGGCCGGGTTGTAGCCGTCCTTGGTCATGTACAGCTCGAACGAGCCCCGGTGCGGCGCGGTGGCGCGGAACCGGAACGAGTGCTTCGCGCCGCTGGTCATCGTGGTCGCGGGCCAGTCGGCGCGGGCCTGGTCGAAGCCGCGGTACTTGTCGCGGCCGGCGCTGCACAGCTTGCCGTCGGGGATGAGTTCGCGGTGGCGGCCCGCGGCGGCGGCGAGGTTGACCTCGTTCCAGTCGTAGAGCGGCTGCGTGCCGCCGATCTGGACGGCCTTCTTGCAGGCGTCGCTCTTGGGGCTCTCGGGTCCTTCCGCGTAGCAGACCATGGCCCTGCTGGGCGGGTTGTTCATGGTGCCGTGGGCGCCTGCCGTACCGGGGAGAAGCGCGAGCACGAGCAGGGTGGGGGTGGCCAGGGAGGTGGCGACGATCGCCGTGCGGTTGATCTGCATGCAGCCCACCTTGGACCACACAATAGGCCGAAATTTTGCGCTTATGTCGCCCTTAAGCTCGACTTAGGGCCCTTTTCACGGCACGCGTTCTGAGCCACACCTGAATCTGCGCGCCGCCCAGCGACGAGCGGTCCAGGCGCAGCGTGCCGCCGGTCGACTCGGCCAGGCGGCGGG
Organism: Nonomuraea sp. NPDC050790; assembly: GCF_044456745.1. Taxonomy (NCBI): domain Bacteria; kingdom Bacillati; phylum Actinomycetota; class Actinomycetes; order Streptosporangiales; family Streptosporangiaceae; genus Nonomuraea; species Nonomuraea sp. NPDC050790. Next base: position 92,917 of record NZ_JBITGF010000002.1, read on the forward strand.
CGATGTCCAGGCCCAGCCCGGTCGAACCCGCGCCGCTCGCCCCGCGCTCGATCGCCGTCTCCGGATCCCTGATGCCGGGACCGGCGTCGGCGATCAGGATGCCGACCGTGTCCTTGCCCTCGTGCAGCGTCACGCTGAACGCCGTGCCCTCCGCGGTGTGGCGGAAGACGTTGCCCAGCAGGGCGTCCACGACCGCGCCCAGCTCGGCCGCGGGCACCGGGACGCGCACCGGCAGCGCGGCGCCGATGAGCTGCCACGGCCGCCGCTGGTCCTCCGCCAGCGCCGACCAGAACGTCAGCCGCTCACGCAGCACCTCGGCCGCGTCGCAGAACGTGGCGGTGCGCTGCGGCCGGCGGGCGGCGGCGATGATCGCGTCCACCTCGCCCTCCAGCCGGGTCAGCGCCTGCTTGCTCGCCTCCGCCTGCGGCCCGAGATGCTCCAGGCTGAGCCGCAGGCCCGCCAGCGGCGTGCGCAGCCGGTGCGACAGGTCCGCGGCCAGTTCCCGCTCGGCCGCCAGCAACTGGGTGACCCGGTTGGCCATCGAGTTGAACGCCGTGGCCGCCGCGACCAGCTCCGGCGGGCCGTCGGGGTGGATGCGCTCGGCCAGGTCGCCCTCGCCGAGCGCGGTGGCCGCGCCGCCCAGCCGCCGCGCCGCGCGTACGACGCGGGCGCCCAGCCGGTCGCCGACCAGCACCGAGCCGAGCACCAGCACCACGGCCACCCCGGTCAGCACCGCCCAGGAGGAGAACACCCCCCGGTTCAGGTCGGCGGCGGGCACGAACACCTCGATGACCGCGCTCCTGGTGCCGTCGAGGGCGACCGGGCGCAGCAGCACGTACCCGGAAGGCAGCTTGATCGTCCCGGCCCGGGTCTGCGAGGTGGCCCTCGCCACCTCGGCGGCGGGCGCGCGGCTGGTGCCGGAGGACGGCCCGCCGCCGACGTGGATGGCCAGGTGGCCGCGCCGTCCCGCCGCGGTGCGGGCCATGGCCAGGTCCAGGTCGCCGGTCCTGGTGGTCAGCGCCAGCACCGGAACCAGCGAGGAAGCCTGCCGCTCGGCCTCCGCGACCGCCCTGCTCTGCGCGGTCTCCCTGACGATCAGGGCGAGCGGCACGAGGAAGGCGAGCGCCACCATCGAGGTGACGGCCACCATGAGGACGGCCAGCGTCCGCCTCATCGCGGGGCGGAGAGCATGACGCCGACGCCGCGGACGGTGTGCAGGTAGCGGGGCTTGGAGGCGCTCTCGCCCAGCTTGCGCCGCAACCACGACAGATGCACGTCGATCGTCTGGTCGTCGCCGTAGGACTGCTGCCACACCTCGGTCAGCAGTTCCTTCCTGGGTACGACGCGGTCGGCGCGGGCGGCCAGGTAGGCGAGCAGGTCGTACTCGCGGCGGGTCAGCGAGAGCGGCACCCCGTCCAGCGCCGCCTCGCGCCGGTTGACGTCGATGACCAGCCCGCCGATCCGCAGCACCTGCGGCGGCGGCGCGGACCTGGCCCGGCGCAGCACCGCGTCCAGCCGCGCGCCCAGGTGGTCTCCGGAGAACGGCTTGACCAGGTAGTCGTCGGCGCCCGCCTCCAGCAGCCTGACGATCTCCGCCTCGTCGTCGCGCGCCGTGGCCACGATCACGGGTACGTCGGAGATGCCGCGCACCATCCGCAGCGCCTCGGAGCCGTCGAGGTCGGGCAGTCCGAGGTCCAGGATGACGGCGTCCGGCGGACGCTGGGAGATCTCCCTGAGCGCGTCGAGCGCGCACCCGGCGCTGCGGACGGCGTGGTTGCGCCGGTCGAGCTCGTGGATCATCGCCGACCGGACGAAGTCATCGTCTTCGACTACGAGTACCGTCGCCATGGCGCCTAACCGTACATAATGCAACCCATGCGGCGAACCCTTCGCTACGTTGCCACGTGGTGCGGTGCGACCGCTGTGGCGATATCGGTCTCGTGGTTCGGCGTGAGGGGCGTGTTGCGCAGCGAGTTCGTGGACGACGTGCGGGTGCAGCCCCTGGCCGCCAGGACGCTGGCCGACGGCGACGACACGCCCCGGCCCAACGAGAGCGGCACCCCCGAGCCAATCCCCACACCCACGCCGACGCCCACGCCCCGCCGTACCGTGAAGAAGACGCCCAAGCCACGCGGGGACGTCAAGGTGGTCACGGTGAAGGGCGGCGAGGTGGCCTTCACGATCGGCGCGGCCGGGTGCCGGCTGGTCTCGGCGACGCCCAACAGCGGATACACCGCCAAGGTGAGCAAGAACGACGGCTGGATCCGGGTAGACCTGGTGCAGGCCGAGCACGGTTCGGCGGTGTTCTGCATCGCGGCGGAGCGGCGTACCGACACCTGGGAGTACTGATGAGCAGGCAGTGGACCCGATCGAGCGGCACCCGCGAGGCGCTGCTGGGCACGGCCAGGAAGGTCTTCCTGGCCAAGGGGTACGGCGAGGCCACCGTGGCCGACATCGTCGAGGCGTCGGGGATCAGCGTGGGCAGCCTCTACCACCACTTCGGCGGCAAACCGGGCCTGTTCCTGGCGCTGTGGGAGCAGTTCATGCGCGACCAGGAGGAACGCACCGCCAAGGCGGCCAAGGCCGTCGACGGCACCACCGAACGTTTCCTGGCCGGAGCGCGAGCCTACCTGGAGGGCTCGTGGGAGCAGCGCGACGTGGCCAGGCTGTTCCTGGAGAGCGACGGGCCGGCGGAGTTCACGACGCTGCGCAGGCAGCGCGGCTGGGACTGGATCGGCGGCAACAAGAAGCTGCTCGGCCTGGCCGACAACCGGCAGACCCACATGCTGGTCGTGCTGCTGACGACCGTGATGGGCGAGTCGGGACGGGAAGTGGCGGCCTGCGAGTCGGAGGACGAGGCGCGGGTGACCATCGACGCGGTGATCGCGGTGGTCCGGCGGATGCTGTCTACGGCGGCTGATGTAGCACCGGCGCCATCCCGGGGATGATTCGCCCCCGCCGCCCGAGTGGCAGCGTTGACCTCATGGGGAAGGCGCTGGGTGTGTTGGCCGTGGTACTCGCGGCCATTCTGTACGGCTTCGCGATCCTGCACAGCGGGATCTGGTTCGAGCCGAGGATCGTGCCCGCCGTGGTGGTGGAGACCGTCTGCGGCACGGGCCTGCTGGCCGGCGGCTACGGCGCGCTGAGACACCGGCGATGGGACTGGATGGTCTACGGCTACTCCGCCGCGCTGGGCGGGGTGCTGCTGGGCGTGCTGGCCCTGGCGCTCGGTCCCGGCGACGGCACCCCGCTGACCATGTGGTACCACCGGGTCATGGCGCTCGTGCTGGCGCTCGGGCTGGGCGGCTCGCTCTACGTCTCCAGGGTGCGCAGGTAGCCGGCGGCCTCCGGGATGTGCTCCTCGGAGAACACCTTGATGCCGTGCAGCTCGAACAGGGCGGCGGTGACGCCGTGGCCCGGGGTGCGCCGGCCGCGGAAGGTGCCGTCGTAGATGGACAACGATCCGCAGGACGGGCTGCCCTCCTTGAGGACGGCCAGCCGTACCCCGAAGGACTGGGCGAAGGCGAGCGCGGCCTGCGCGCCCGCGAGAAACTCCGCGGTCACGTCGCCGCCGTCGGCGGTCAGCACCCGCGCGGCGCCCGACAGCACCGCCTCGCCGCCGACCCCGCCCTCGATCTCGGCGGCGGGACGCGGCGTCGGCAGCCCGCCCTCGACCTCGGGGCAGAAGACGACCAGCCGGCCCTCCTCGCGCCAGGCGGCCAGATGCGCGTCGGCGCTGGTCTTGGCACCGCCGTCGTAGCGCACCTTCCTGCCCATGAGGCATGCGCTGACCAGGATCCTCTCCACCTGGCCGATCCTATGCGGCCTGTCGCCGGGGGCGGCGGGGGGCGGCGGTAGCCTTTTGCCCGATGAACACCATCGTCGCGACCGTCGTCATCGCCCTCGCGGTCCTGCTCATGCTGGCGAGCCTGATCACCGCGATCCGCAACCGGGCCATGGGCATGGTCCTGCTGGTCGGCTTCTGCCTGCTCGAAGTGGCCGTGCTGGTGCAGGCCGGGTTCGTGATCGCCGCGGTCGCCGGCGGCGAGGGGGCGCACGTCTCCAAGGGCACCCTCTACGGCTACCTCGGCGGGACCGCGCTGATCCCGCCCGCCGGGGTGTTCCTGGCGCTGGCCGAGCGCAGCCGGTGGGGCTCGGGCATCCTGGTCGTGGCCGGGTTCGCGATCGCGGTGATGACCGCGCGGCTGCAGCAGATCTGGCAGGGGCTGTGAGCACGTCGCTCGGCACCGGTCCGGGACGGGTGCTGATCGCCGTATACGGGCTGTTCGCGCTGGCCGCGGGCGCACGCGCGGCCGTCCAGATCATCGGGCGCTTCTCCGAGGCGCCGCTGGCGTACTCGCTGTCGGCCTTCGCCGCCGCCGTCTACGTCCTGCTCACCGTGGCGCTGTGGCGGGGCGCGCGGCGGCTGGCGCTGGTGTCGCTGCTGATCGAGCTCGTCGGCGTCCTGGTCGTGGGTACGGCCAGCCTGCTCGACCCGGCGGCGTTCCCCCACGACACCGTGTGGTCGGCCTACGGCAGGGGATACCTGTTCATCCCGCTCGTGCTTCCCCTGGTCGGGCTCTTCTGGCTGCGCCGTCGCCCGGTGTGATCTGCGTAACGGTCAGGAATAAAGAGGTGTTTAGGGCCTGTTAGGCTGCGTGTTGATTCGTCCCATGATTGGAGGACTCTTCCCGCATGAGCGTGGCAGCCCAAGAGACCAGAGGCAGAACCGCACCCCTCGCCTGGCTGCTCGTGCTGGGAATCGTCCTCGCGGCGCTGAACCTGCGCACCGCCGTCACCAGCGTGGGACCGCTGCTCGACCAGCTCGCCGACAGCCTCGGCATGTCGAGCGTGGGCACCGGGCTCCTCACGACCCTGCCCGTGCTCGCCTTCGCGACCGTCGGCGCCGTGACCCCGGCCATGGCCAGGAGGATGGGCGAGCACCGCCTCCTGCTGGCCGCCCTCGTCACCCTCGGACTCGGCCTCCTGGTGCGCAGCCTCGTCGACTCCGCGCCCGTCTTCCTGCTGACCAGCGCCGTGGCGCTGTCCGGCGGCGCGGTCGGCAACGTGCTGATCCCCACGCTGATCAAGCGCCACTTCCCGGCCAAGACCGGCATCATGACCACCGTCTACACGACGTCGCTGGCCGCCGGCACCATGCTGGCCGCCGCGGCCACGGTCCCGATCGAGCGGGCCGCGGGCGGCGACTGGCACGTGGCGCTGGGCGTCTGGGCGGCGCTGGCCGCCATCGCGGTCGTGCCGTGGCTGGCGTTGCTGCGCAGCGAACCGGAAAGGACCGCGGGCAGCGCGGACGCCGGGCCGAAGCGACTGCTCAGGAGCAGGCTGGCGTGGATGGTCGCCATCTACTTCGGCACCCAGTCGATGATCGCGTACATCATGTTCGGCTGGCTCGCCACGATCCTCACCGACAGCGGCTACACCACCTCCCAGGCCGGAATGATCCTCGGCGTCTTCACCGCCCTGAACATCCCGGTCTCCATGTTCGTGCCCGTCGTCGCCTCCCGCTTCCGCGACCAGCGGCCCGTCGTGGTCGGCCTGGTCGTCGCCTACGTCATCGGCTTCGCCGGCCTCTGGTTCGCGCCGCCCTCGACCGCGCTGGTCTGGGTGGTGTTCGTGGCCATCGGCATGGGTTCCTTCCCGCTGGCCCTGATGATGCTGGCCCTGCGCACCCGCACGCCGGAGGCCACCGCCGCGCTGTCGGCGTTCGGGCAGAGCGCCGGCTACCTCATCGCCGGGGCCGGTCCGCTGGTCGTCGGTGTGCTGCACCAGGTGACGGGTGGGTGGGCGCTGCCGTACACGCTGATCTTCGGGGTGCTGGTCGTGCAGCTTCTCACCGGCCTGTACGCGGGCCGCAACCGCTACCTCGAGGACGAGCGCCTCCCTGAGACAATCAGAGTGTGAACTCCACTGTCGTCACCTTCCCCAACGGCCAGGTCAGCGGCCACTCGGAGATCGTCGGGACCGTGCCGGCGGGGGACCGGCACGGCCTCGTCACCGCCGAGACGCCGTTCCACCCGCTCGACCACACCTGGCCCGACCAGCCCGCCGACCGCGGCCTGATCGGCGGCCTGCCGGTCGTCGACTGCGTGACCGCCGCCCGCGCCCCCTCCGGCGAGGTCTTCCTCGCCGCCGACATTCCGGTACGGCGGGGCGAGGACGGATGGCAGTGGCTCGTCGTCCACGTCACCGACACGCCGCTGCCCGTCGGTGAGCAGGTCGAACTGTCCGTGGACGCCGGATACCGGGCGGCGCTCTCCGCCGGTCACACCGCCTGCCACCTGGCCGCACTGGCGCTCAACGCGGCACTGGCCGGCATGTGGCGCAAGGAGACGCGGCCGGACGCGCTGGGCAGCCCCGACTTCGACCAGAGCGCGATCACGTCCTCCTCGATCGGCCCGTTCCGCAGCCAGGACGTCTACCGGCTGGGCAAGTCGCTGCGGAAGAAGGGGTTCACGGCCGACTCGCTGGATCCGGTCGCCGTCGCCGCCGTCGTGAACGAGCGGCTCAAGGAGTGGGTGGCGGCTGACGTGCCGGTCTGGATCGATGTGCCGGGGCCTGGGCTGACGGCTCGGCGTACCTGGCACTGCGCTCTTCCCGAGGGTGAGGCGTCGATTCCGTGCGGGGGCACGCATGTGCGGCGTACGTCGGAGCTGGGGAGCGTCACGGTGGCGCTGGAGCTGGGGGAGCAGTCGCTCACGATGGACACGGTTGTCAGCACAGGCTGACAAATCGCCCTTTGTCAGCTTATGCTGACAGATATGGACGTCACCGAGCTGGCGCAGGCCGCCGCCGACCGCGACCCAGGAACCGGCCTGCAGGCCGTCGCCGCGCTGCGGACCCTGCTGGAAGAGCTCGAAGCCGTGCACGTCACCAATGCCAGGGCGCAGGGCTGGTCATGGGAGCAGGTCGCCGACGCGCTGGGCGTGCGCCGGCAGACCGCCCATCGCAAGCACGCGCGCAGGATCGGGAGGTAGGTCCGATGTTCGAGAGGTTCACCGAATCCGCCCGCCACGCCTTCGTCACCGCCGGGGTACTCGCCCTCGAAGCCGGGCACCGGCGGCTGGACACCGACATGTTGCTGCTGGCGCTGGCCGAGACCCGGCCGTTCTCCCTGGCCACGTTCACCGCCACGGCCGACGCGCTGCGCGGACGGCTGGACCTGCGGGACACGCGGGCGTTGCTGGCCGGTCTGGGGATCTCGCTCGACGAGGTGCGGCAGCGGACCTGGTCGCCGGGGGAGTGGCGGCTGACCCGTCACCGGCTGCGGCCGTTGCGCGTCGTCCTGTATGGGCCGCGCGGTGAGATCGTGCTGGCTGGGGCGGCTCGGAAGGTGGTTGAGGTGGCTTTGTGGCGGCCTGGGGCGGTTACCGGGGAGAGGTTGTTGTGGGGGTTGCTGGCGGATGGGGGGAACGGGGCGGCTCGGCATCTACAGCGGGTGGGGGTGAACGTACGGGCGTTGGTGGCCGAGGTAGGCATGCCCACCCACCCCTGACCCCGCCCACCCCTAACCCGCCCCACCTTTGACCCGACCCGCCCCTGGCCCGACCCGCCCCTGACCCGCCTACCCGTCACGGGCCCTGCTTCGGGGCCTTCACCCATCCCTTGCCCGGCGACCCCTCGGCCCTTTCTGCCCGGGCCAGCCCCCTCAGCCGGCCTCCGCACCAACCCCCGAGACTGAGCCGACCCCATTCCCGACCCCACTACCCCGGGCTCACCCCCTGGAGGTCTGGCCGTGGCTCTGCTCTGGCCAGTTCTTCGCGGCCGCGTACAGGAGGATCATGACGCGCGGGACCGTCAGACGAGGCGCTGAAGCTTGTCCGGGTTGGCCATGAGATAGATCGTCGCAATCCGTCCATCCACCACCAGCAGCGACAACACCGTGATCACCCGGCCCCCCACGCTGACCACCACGGCCGGAGCCGCATTGACCTCCTGGACCCGGAACTCCAGCTCCACGTCCCCAGGCATCCCGATGGAGGCCATGAACTTGGCGACCCCCTCGGCGGTGGTGACCGACAGGAGGAACCGGGTGACGTTGTCCACCCCGAGCAGCGCCCGCAGCGGCGCCCGGGCCTTCCCGCCGCTGTCGGTCACCATGGTCACGTCCTGCGACAACATGGCGATCAGATCGTCGAGATCACCGTTCGAGGAGGCGTTGATGAACCGCTCGGTCATCTCCCGCCGCTCGTCCCGATCGGTGACGAACCGTGGCCGCTTGTCCTGAACATGCTCCCGAGCCCGCCGAGCCAGTTGCCGCGTAGCGGGCTCAGCCCGTCCGATGATCTCCGCGATCTCCGCGAAAGGCAGATCGAACGCCTCCCGCAACACGAACACCGCCCGCTCAAGCGGAGACAACGTCTCCAGGACGACCAGCATGGCCAGCTCAACGGACTCCGCCAGCTCAACATGCTCAGCCACATCAGGAGCGGTACTGATCGGCTCAGGCAACCAGGGCCCCACATAGGACTCCCGCCGAGACTTGGCCCACCGCAACCGATCGATGGCCAGCCGAGAGGTGACCCTGATCAGATAGGCCTTGTCATCCTCAACAACCCCCTGATCCACCCCAGACCAGCGCAACCACGCCTCTTGCACAACATCCTCGGCATCGGCAACCGACCCAAGAATCCGGTACGCGACCCCGACCAGCAGCTGGCGGTGCTCCTCGAACATAGAAGGTAGACGTATCACACGAGGTTTGGCGTGACATGAGCCCCTCCAAGTTCCGATACACTTGGGGCCGTACCGCAAGGGGCTATGGCGCAGTTGGTAGCGCGCTTCCATGGCATGGAAGAGGTCTGGGGTTCGAATCCCCATAGCTCCACAAACAAGATCTTCCACATCGGCGCGCTTCGCGCGTTCGGACTCCAGGCATTTCTCCAGTCGAGCTGAAGCTCGACCCCTGAAGGTCCTCCCTCAGGTCGGGCGCTTTCTGGCTAAGGGCATGGTGCTTCGCGCGTTCTTCCAGTCGGGGCGCGGCCCCGACTCCTGGTCGTCCTCGCTGCGCTCGGGCGTCTTTGCTCGGGCGCGCCTGCGGCGCGCGGCTCGCGCGTACCGGAAGGGCGTTGGTTGGCCGGACGAGATCATGTGTTTGGGCGGCCACGAGCAGCAATACCGAACGGCTGGTAGCTGCTTCAGACGCCTTTCCCACGACCAATAGGCGGGCTTGGCTGCCTGAGCTGCCCAGAGCATGCGTGCACGCTCCGCGATCGAGTGGATCATCGATCTCCTCAAGCGGATCGTGACGGTCACCTTGGAGACGATGAAAGGCAACAGAGTCATGGCCCTCCTGATCCTCGAGCCACTCGACGAGGTGGACACGCTCGCACCGGAAGGTCACGACAGGCGTCTGCGTCAGCTCGGGTGGAGTCCACTGCGGGGAGTAGACGAACTCCAGCTCCAACGTCAATGGCCCGCCGGGCTCACAGGTAAGGCGCCGGAAATCGGTGTCGTGGAGATAGACAGGGGTACCCGCCGCGGTCCAGAACTCGTACAGCCCACCTTTGGATGAGATGCCACGATCTTTGTCCTCGGACACGTTGGCGAACTCGGTCACTGACATAAGGACATGGTCCTACGGCGATCAGGTCCGCAAACAAGGTCCTCGACACACGATCCATGCCCGGTCGAACCGGGTTCGCGACGCGCCGAGACAGCGGGCACGCTCTCGCGAGCGAATGATGCCGGCCCGCGGATGGTGAGTCACGATTCGGCGTCGCGAGTGTGCGGGGAGTACGGCCGGGGCATCGACGCGCACATGAGCCTGGAGGACCTGCTGTATCGCAGCGCCGTGCCGATCCGCAGCGGCGGAAACGCCGGGACCGGGGTCTTCGTGGCGCCCAACACCATTCTGACCTGCGCGCACGTCGTCCCCCGAGACGACGTCACCATCATCTGGGCCGGGCGCGAGGTCGGCGTCACGGTGCGGGATCGGCTGCCGGACGTGCCGGATCGGCGGGTCGATCCGTATCCGGGGCCGGATCTGGCCTTTCTGGAGACGCCGGACCTGCCGGGCCACCCGTACGTGGAGCTGGATCGGAACGTGCCGCGCTCGGGCTACGACGGGGACGGGCTGTGGGCGGTCGGGTTCACCCAGGCGTTCCAGGAGGGCGCCTGGACGCGGGAGGAGCTCCGGATCACCACCACGGGCGCGGCCGACGGTCTTCTGCTGCGGGTCACCGGTGCTCGCGTGCTGCGGGGCATGAGCGGAGCGCCGGTGCTGAACGTGCGCACGGGCCGGGTGTGCGGGCTGATGAAGCGGACCGCGGACGACCGCGTTCCGAACGGCGGGTGGTTCGTGCCGCTGGCGCCGCTGGTGGCGGACGTTCCTTCCCTATACGCCGCCGCGGGACCCAGCGAGGGATGGCGGGAGGAACGCCGCAAGGCGATCGGGCCGGCGCTGGAGCAGCTTCTCGTCGTGGAGCAGCCGGAGCGTCCGACCAGCGAGGACGCTGGGCCGTCGTGGCCACTCCGGGCCGAGTACAAGGTGGTGCCCTTCCACGGGCGCGACGGATTTCTGGAGGAGCACGTCGCCTGGTGCGAGCGCGCGGGCCCGCTGACGTTACGCCTGCTCACCGGCCAGGGCGGTACGGGGAAGACCCGGCTGGCGCTGGAACTGGTGAGCAGGATGATCGAACGCGGCTGGATCGCCGGACTGCTCGATTCCAAGGTCGCCTGCGGCGGCGCGGCGGATCGGGCGGCGGAGCTGGCCGAGCAGCTCGGCCGGGTGGGCGAGGACGCGCTGGTGGTGATCGACTACGCGGAGGGGCGGCCGGAGCTGGCCGATCTGCTGGACCGGCTGGCGGAGATTCCGCTCGCCGCGGAGCAGCGGTTACGGGTGTTGCTGCTGGCCCGCCACCACGGCGAGTGGTGGACGACGATCCTGCCGTCGCGGCTGGGGCAGCGGCGGATGCGGCAGTTCGTGGAGCGGCGCGAGACCGTCCACGAGCTGCCCGGCCTCAGCGACTCGATCTCCGACCAGCACAAGGAGTTCGCCCTGGCATGTAGGGCGTTCGCGCAGGTGCACCAGTTGCCGGGCACGCCCTCCACCACGCTGGTCCCGGCCGACGACCGGCCTCCGGTGCTCCAGGTGCACGCGGCGGCGCTGCTGGCCGTGTTGCGGGCCGAGGAGGAGCCGGTGGAGGCGGACCACGTCGACATCCGGGACGTGCTCGACGGAATCCTGGCGCGGGAGAATCGGTTCTGGACGCGCAGCGTCGCGGCGCGCGGGCTGACGGGGATGGGGCAGACCACCCACAAGCAGGCCGTCGCGCTGACGGCGCTGGTGGGCGCGGACGACGCCCGCTCCGCCGCGGCGCTGCTCAGGAAGGTGTTCGAGCTGTCCAAGGCGCACAGCATCGAGGTGGCGGCCTGGCTGAGCGAGCTGTATCCCGTGCGCTCGACGGACGAGACGCGGTACTGGGCGCCGCTGCGCCCGGACATCCTCGGCGAGTACCTGATCGTCCAGGTGTTCTCCGGGCATCCGGACCTGGCCGACACGGCGCTGGACGGGCTGCCGGACGACAAGCTGGCCAACGCCCTGATCGTCCTCACCCGGGCGTGCGCGCACAGCTCGAAGAAGGCCAGGCCGTTGCTGGCGCGGCTGCTGCGGGCGGACCGGCTCGCGCTGGCGGTCAGGACGGCGCCCAAGGCGGGGGAGCCGCTCGGCTCGGTCATCAAGGACGTGGTCGCCGGGAGCGACCTGGACGACGAGGTGATGCAGGACATCGTGGACGCCCTGCCGAACGGCAGCGTCGAGCTCAACCCGCTGATGGCGTACGTCCTCCGGCTGATCACGCAGGAGACGGCTTCGCTGCAGTTGGAGGACTGGCAGCTCGCCGGGCTGCACGAGGGGAGCGGCAACCAGCTCATGCTGATGGGCGAGCTGACCGAGGCGCTGGAGCACCTGACCGAGGCCCTGCGGCTGTACGAGGGGTTGTACCGGGCCGAGCCCGAGACGTACCGCGCGGATCTGGTGGACGTGCTGTCGTCGCTGACGCTGGGGCTGGCCAACGCGGGCCGCGCCGAGGAGTCGCTTCGGGTGGCCGAGCGCATCAGGGAACTGGTGCGGGGCCTGGAGGATCTGCCGGTGACCAGCGCGACCGCCCTTGTCTCCGTGGGCGAGGTCCTGCAGAGCCTGGGACGGATCCAGGAAGCCAAGCAGGTCCTGGACGAGGGTATCGAGCTCATGGACGGTTTCGCCGACCTGGACCCGCACCTCATGGCGCTGCGCGCCACGGCGCAGGCCACCCGGGCGACGATCCTGATCGCGCAAGGTCTGATCACCGAGGCGCACATCAGCGTCGGCGAGGCGCACCGGGCCGTGGCGCCGCTGGTCGAGGCCGAGCCCGACCACTTCGCGATCGAGTTCGCGCACGTCGCGACCATACGGTCGATGCTGGCGCTGATGTTCCAGGAGGTCACCGCCGCGGACCTGGTCGACGACACGGTGGCGCGGCTGCGCAGCCTGATCGACCACGGCTTCGGGCTGCTCAGCCCGCACTTCGTCCTTCTGCTGATCTGCCAGGCTGGCGCCGCGTTCGAGAAGGGCGACCTGGCGCGGGCGCGCAGGCTGTCGATCGAGGCCGTGACCGTGACCCGCAGGCAGACCGAGTCCGGCCATCATCGGATGGGGCAACTGCTGGTGCACGCCCTCGCCACGCAGGCGGAGATGGGCGCGCGGCTGCCGGGCTTCCTCGACACGCTCATTCCGCAGGCGCGCGAGCGGCTGTCCGGCGGCCCGGTGCCGGAGGCGGAGCTGATCGGGCAGATCGCCCTGGAGGCGCAGCGGCTGACGGAGGAGGCGGACGGCTCGCTGGTGAACCGGGTGTTCATGCTGCAGCGCTCGGCCAAGGCGGCCTTCGCCGCCGGCGATCGCATCGCGGCGATCTCGCTCGGCCGCCAGGCGCAGCAGATGTTCCAGGACGCCTACGAGGCGGGCATGGCCGAGAACATGCTGCCCGGCCCCGATCTGCACTACGAGCTGAGCGAGTTTCTGGCCGCCGACGAGCAGCACGAGGCGGCACGCGACCTCGCCGAGCGGGCGGTGCGGCTGCAGGAGGATCTGGTCAGGGCCGACCGGGCGACCCAGCACGCGCTGGATCTGGTGCGGATGTGGCGCGACCTGGCGCGTAAGGAACTGCGGCTGGGCCGTATCGCGGAGACGCTGGCGGCCGCGACCCGGGCCGCCGAGGTGGCCGAGCGCCGGGCGGACGACCTGCCGGAGCAGTTCGGCCCGCTGCTGGCGCGCGCCAGGTACGAGTGCGCGGACGCCCTGCACCGGCTCGGCCGGGACGAGGAGGCGGCGGGCATGCTCGATTCGGTGTACGCCCGGCACCTGCGCCGGCCTGAGCTGCTGCGTGAACACGATCCCGACCTGATCGCCGATCTGCTCACGGCGCACGCCCGGCTGCTGTCGGGGATGCACCGCACGCGCGAGGCGGTACGGACGCTGGCGGACCGGATCGCGCGGGAGCCGGAGGGCGACCGGCCGGAGCTGATGATCCTGCCGCTCTTCCGGCTCTGCGACGCGCTGCTCGAACTCGGCGAGGCGGACGAGGCTGCCGCGGCGGCGGCGCGGGCGGTGGCTCTGGCGCGTACGGCAGGCCGCCCGGGGCAGGTGGCACGCGCGCTGCGCACGCAGGCCGTCTGCCTGTTCCACCAGGGCGGCCGTCACGCCGAGGCGACCGCGCTGATGATGGCGGCGCTGGCCGCCTACCGGGAGCTGAGCCGGTCGGAGCCGGTGCACGCGCGGGCCGAGGTGCTGGCCGCGCTCGGCGTGCTGACCGTGGCGGAGATGTCGGCGCGGCGCTGGCCGCAGGCACTGGGGTACTGCGACGAACTCGTGGCCGCGACGAACGGCGGGACGGAACGGGGCACGACGTCCTGGCTGGTGCGGCGGGCGGAGATCCACGCCGCGCTGGGCGCGCCCGACCGTGCGCGGGCCGACGCGGAAGCGGCCATCGCCTGTTATCGGACCACTCTGCCTCCGGACGATGCCGGCCTGCAGCAGGCACTGGTGACGTACGCGCGGCACCTGCTGGCCGGGGAGCGTCCGAGGGAGGCGCTGGACGCGGTCAACGAGAGCGAGTCCCTAGCTCATCGACTGGTACGGGCCGATCCGGCCGGATATGGCGAGCGCCTGATCGAGGCGATGGAACTACGCATCACGGTCATACGTACGCTCGGAATGCCAGCCGAAACGGAAATTAACACCGTCCACATTATGGCCGCGCATCTGAAGATCGATATTAGTGACCGCCCCTTTTTCGCTGGGCCGAAAACCCAATCTGGCTCTTGAAAACCAGCCGTGCTACTTTCTCCGCATCGACGGTGCCTGGGGGGGCTTCCACCGATCTGCGCCTATGGTAAGTGGAGGTGCGAAGGGCCTTGTTCGTCATGCGTTCTGCAGCTCCAAGTCTGAATATCGCGGCCGTCACTCCGGCCACCCGAGCATTGGGTCCTGGATTGCGCGCCGCGGTGTGGGTTCAGGGCTGCCCGTTCGACTGTCACGGATGTATCGCTCCCGAATGGATTTCGGATATTCCGGCTCACTCGATGACGCCCGACGAGGTCGCCGAGCGTCTGCTGGCCGATCCGGAGGTGGACGGGCTGACGTTCTCGGGTGGTGAGCCCATGGCTCAGGCGCGGGGGCTCGCGCGCGTCGCGCAGATCGCCCGTGCGCGCAGAGACCTGTCCGTCATCTGCTTCACGGGTTTCCGGCTGGAACGGCTCACGCGCGACCCGCCCGCTCCGGGGGTGCCCGAGCTGCTGAGGCAGATCGACGTCCTCATCGACGGCCGCTACGTCGCCGCGCTCAACGACGGCACGGGCCTGCGCGGCAGCACGAACCAACGCGTCCACCATCTCACCGGCCGGCTGCGTGGCTTCGACCTCGAGCATCAGCCGCGCCGCGCCGAGGTCAGCCTGTCCGGCCGCGACCTGACGATCATCGGTATCCCGCCCCGCCACGTGCTGACCTCGCTCGGCACGGCGACGGGAAGAGCGAAGGAGTCACCATGAGCCGTGGCAAGCGCATCGTGGTCGACGAGGACGAATGGGTCCGGCTGCAGGCCGCGGCGAGGAACCTTCGCGATCTCAACGAGAACCTGCCCGGTCTGCTCGATGACGTGCGCGGAGCCGTCCGTCGTGATCTCGACAGGGAGATGTCCGTCGTCGCCGACCGGCAGAGCGCCTTCGAGGGCATGCTGGCGAGCGCCGGCGACAGCGTGCGTGATTTGGAACGTGCCACGACCGTCCGCCTCGACGAGCAGACGCGGCGCATGACCGAGCAGCGAACGGCCCTCTCACAGCGGATCGACGCCACCGCGGCCGAACTCCGGCAGGAGACGCTGCGCCTGCTCGACGCCGAGCGCGCCCGCGTGGACGACACGATCGCCAGGGAACGCGCCGAACGCGCGGGCCAGGTGGCCCGGCTGCGCGAGGGACTGAACGACCTGGTCTCGGACAAGGAGCGCGCGGCGGGGGCGGCCAGAACCTGGCTGGCCGACGCCGTGGCCATGCGCGACTTCATCAGAGGACATCTGCCGCACGAGCGCTTCGCCCCCGGACGGCTGGCCGCCCTGGAGCAGCGGATCGCCATGGCCGAGGGCAACATGGCCACGGGCCGGTCCGAGGCCGCGCTCTCGGTGGCGCAGGAAACCTATCTCCAGCTCAGTGAGCTGCGGCTGGACCTGGAGATGCGCGACCGTGAATGGAGGCAGTTGCGCGGCGCCGCCACCGGGCAACTGCGCATCGTCTCCGGCCTGATCCAGGACAAGCACCTGTGCAAGGGCGTGAACCAGGACGGCACCGAGAACGACAGCACCGTCGAGGTGGACTGGTGGACCAGCGGCAAGCTCAGCCGGCTCACCGCCGAGGTCGAGGAACTGCTGGAACGGGTGGGCGACGACACGCGGGCGCCCGCCTCCGACGAACTGCGCGACCTCGTCGACCGTCAGGTCCCGATGCTGAAGCAGCGGCTCCAGGAGATCGCCCAGGAGGC
This sequence comes from Nonomuraea sp. NPDC050790, assembly GCF_044456745.1. NCBI lineage: Bacteria > Bacillati > Actinomycetota > Actinomycetes > Streptosporangiales > Streptosporangiaceae > Nonomuraea > Nonomuraea sp. NPDC050790. The sequence continues at coordinate 108,941 of NZ_JBITGF010000002.1, forward strand.
CGGGGCGCAACAGCTCGCCTCGCAGATCCGGGCGAACATCGCCGACAGCGTGATCCAGGTTCTGCAGGAGAACGGCTACGGCCTGGACGACTACACCTATGAGGGCGAGGACTACCGGGCCATGCTCGTGGCCAAGGTCCGGCACAACGACGGCAGCGAGATCGTGATCCGGGTCGCGCCCGTGCCCGGCGACCCGCCCGGATGCACGCTCGACATCGACTCCTTCGACACCGCGACCGGCTCGGACATGATCCGCTGGGAACGGGCCCGCGCGCTGGCGGAACGGCTGCGTGAGGAGGGCATCGAGGTCCGCGAGCCCCAGGAGTCCGCCACGCCCGACCCGGCGGCCCGCGACGTGGAACGCCTGCGCCGCACGTCGCGGCCACGAGGCGAGGTGACATGAGCCGGGAGGAGAGGACCGCGGTCGTGGTGGAACGGCTGGCCGAAGCGCTCCGGCTCGACTCGGGAGCGTCCATCCTCGCGTTGTACGGCCCCGGCACCGGCGACTCGTTCGTCTGCCTGGACTACCAGGAACGCAACCTCAAACCGGCGCTGTGGCAGCTCCTGCGCGCGGCCGGGTTCGACCGTGTCGTGTTCGGCTCGGTCGGCGAGCCGCTGCACTTCCTCGACGCCGAGTCCCGCGACATGTCGCTGACCGGGCGGCTGGCCAGGCGGACCGCCGCGCCCGGGGAGAACCGGATGCGCCGGTTGACCGGGCCGCAGGGCCCCCGGATGCAACTGGCCCCGTCGGCGCCGCCGCGCGGCCTCACCCGCGAGACCCGCTCCGGCGGGACGATCACGGCACCGTACGCCGTGCAGACCCTGCACTCCTACATGACCCAGCCTGGCGTGCGCACGGCGCTGGTGATCGAGCGGGCCGAGGACTTCTTCCGGCACGTCGGCGCCATCCGCGAGCTCGCCGACCGGCTGGGCATGTGGGTTCAGGACGGTGTCGGCGGCAACGTCTGCATCCTGGTGTTCTCCGCCGCCACCATGGACGGGGTGGTGCAGGCCCTGCGCGACCAGGGCTCGGCCACCGCTCTGGCCGACTACCTGTCGCGGCAGGGCGGGAGCACCGGCGCGGCGGGGCGGGTGCCGGAACCGGGCCCCGCCGAGCTGTCCAGGCTGGTCCACCTGCTGCGCATCCGCCATGGCCTGGTGATCGACGACTGGACGGAGTCCGCGAAGCTCATCGGCCTGATGAGCGCGGGCGAGCCGCAGTCGGCCAGGACCTGGCTCAACCGCCTCTCCAAGGTGCGCCACCTCAACCGGCGCACGCTCAGCGCCTGGGTGACCGGCGAACCCGACGACCGCACCGCGCTGGAGGAGCTCTCGGAGCTGACCGGCCTGGCGAAGGTCAAGGAACTGGTGAACCGGCTCCGGTCGCTGGCCCAGGTCCAGGCGGTACGGCAGGGCATGGGCGTGCCCCCGACCGACCGCTCCAACCATCTCGTGTTCACCGGCAATCCGGGCACCGGCAAGACCACGGTGGCCAGGATCATCGGCCGGCTCTACCGCGAGGCCGGCCTGCTCGCCCGCGGTCACGTGGTCGAGGTGGACACCGGCGACCTGGTGGGCGAGTACGTCGGGCACACGCCCGCCAAGACCAGGGAGGTCGTGGACCGGGCCCTGGACGGCGTGCTCTTCCTGGACGAGGCCTACCGGCTGACCGAGGACGACAGAGGCGGCTTCAACCGCGAGTCGCTGGACATCATCCTCACCCGGATGGAGAACGACCGCGACCGGCTCGTGGTGATCGCCGCGGGCTACACCCACAAGATGACCGAGTTCATCTCGGCCAACCCGGGCCTGCGCCGCCGCTTCCCCGCCCAGAACGAGATCGAGTTCCCCGACTACGAGCCCGGCGAACTGCTGGAGATCGTGCTCGGCATGCTCACGGCGATGCGCCACACGGTCGATCCCTCGCTGAAGGACCTGCTCAAGCGGGTCGTCACCGGCCTGTACCTCGGGCGGGATCCCGCCACGTTCGGCAACGCGGGCGAGATGCGCAACCTGGCGCAGGCCCTGGACGAGCACTGGGCCGAGCGCATCGTCCGGACGGCAGGGCCGGCCGGGCTGAGAGCCGCGATGAACAGGCCGATGATGCCCGAGGACGTGCCGGCCAGCTACCGGGAGGCGGCACGATGATTCCACCGGTGCTCGTCGGCGGCTCCGGCGAGATGGCCTGCCCGGTCTGCGGAGCCGTCTCCGCCGCGAGAACGTGCGGCGGATGCGGCTGGGAACTGCTCGGAGAGCTGGTTCTGGGGTCGGCGACGCCCGTGAGCCGGCGCTCGCTGGAGGACCGGCTGGCCGCGGCGCGGCGGCTGCTGGACGTGCGGGCCGCGGTCCGGGCCGCCCGCGGCTGCCCGGCCGAGCAGGAGCGGGCGTTGTTCGCGCTGGCCGGGACCACGCCTGATTCTCTCGACGCCGCACGGGCGCGCTCCGCCGTACCGGAACTCACGCTGATGGACCTGGCCGCCGCGCTCAAGGACCTGCCCGCCGGAGAGGACGTGCTGGTGGCCGAGATCGGACCGGACGGGCTGGGCCTGGGCGGCGAGGTGATCGCGTGGGACCGGCTGGTCCCCGCGCTCAGCCCCGATCCGCTGCGGCGGCGATTCCAGCTCGCGGGCGGCGGCGCGGCGGAGCTGGCCGGTCCGGACGCGCTGGAGGCGGCCATCGACGCGGCGCTGCCGGCGGCCGCGGACGGGAAGACGGTCGTCGTCCTCGAACGCTGTCCCGACTGGCCGCTGGCCGCCCGGCTGGCGGCCCACCTGGCGGCGCGGTACGCGGCGGTGAAGACGGTCACCACCGACGCGCCCGTCGCCGACGTCGCCGCCCGGCTGGCGGGTGGCACGTTCCTTCCCCACGACTACGCGCTGGTGCTGGCCCGCCCCGGGCAGGTGGCCGGTGGCTTTCTGCTGGAGCCGCGCACCCTGTTCCCCGCCGGGATCGACACCGGATCCGCGGCCGTCGCGGAGGTACAGGTCTGCGCGCCGCCGTCCGCCGGCGTCGTCGAGCGGATCGCGCTCAAGATCCCGGTGGTGGCGCTGACCGGTGAGCGGCGCGAGAGCTGGAAGCCGGTGCGCATCGTCGAGCTGGACCTCGCGCCCGGCGAGTCGGCCACCTTGGCCTTCACCCTGCACGGGCCGGACCGGGTGGACGTCGCGGCGTCGACGGGAACCGTGCGCGAGTCCGCGGCGAGCTGGTCCGGCCTGCTCACCGAGCTGGACCAGGCCCGGCTCGACCTGCCGCTCGACCTGGTGGTGCTGGTGGAGCTCGGCGGGCCGCGCAACCACGAGCGGGTCGCCGCCGCCGTCGACATCGTGGAACACGTCCAGCGCGGGCGGCCGAGCGGGCAGGTGCGGGTCGCGGTGATCCTGTACTGGGACCACGAGATCAGCAAACGGCGCGGCGCCGCTCCCAAGGAGGAGCCGCCGAGCGCCACGCCGTTCCAGAACTCCGCCGACGCGCTGAACGACCTGCGCTTCCTGCTGGAGAGCGACTACAGCGCCGACTACGAGTACCCGGACGCGGTCGCGCTGGAGGACGCCCTGCACGCGGTCGAGGAACTGCAGGCGTGGCGGCACGGCGACCGCGCCCTGCTGGTCACCGCGACCAGGGCGCCGCACCCGGCGGGCGACCAGGAGCACAGGACGATGGTCAGGCGCTGTCCGCTGGGACTCGACTGGCGTACGGCGTTGACCGCGCCGTCCGGCTGGCTCGGAAGGACCGTCCTGCTGGTCGACTCCGGCACCAAGCCGACCAACATGCACGAGCGCGAGGCGGCCAGGAGGGCGGAGGCCGTCTGGGAGGAGTTCCGCGCGGCCCGCTGGGACCTGGTCTCCCACGACGACGACGACGCGATCAAGACCGCCGCCAACACCCTGGCCCCGCCGTCGGCAGTGGCCCGGCCCGTCCCCATCCCCTTCACCGTCTCGCGCTGAGGAAAGGAGCACCGTGGCCACACCTTCGCAGGGTCCGCAGGCCGACTACGAGCGGGCCGAGCCCGGTCCCGCGGCTGAACCACCCCCGCAGCAGACCCGCACCGCGCCGGAGGCGCCCCTCGCATGGCCGGGTGACGCCGAGGTGCGCATCGTGTTGTGGGGGCCGACCTTCTCCGGCAAGACCACCTTCCTCGGCGCCCTGTTCCTGGCGCCGGAGCGCCTTGAGGGCTTCGGCACCTGGAACATCATCCCGCTGAGCCACGAGTCCTCGTTGTTCCAGCGGGCGATCGTGAAGACGCTGGAGGACGGGCACGCCTTCCCGCCCAAGACGCTGACCGAGGGCAAGCCGCTGGCCTGGCGGTTCGTAGGGGACCTGGTAGGCAGCGGGCACAGCCGCCGCCTCATGCCGTTCCGGGTGCCGTCCCGGCTGCGCGGCGGCGGCTGGAACCGCTCCGGCGACACCGTCACCTTCACCCTCCACATCCAGGACCTGCCGGGCGAGGCGTACGACTTCAGCAAGCCGTATCCGAACCAGAACGCGATCATCAGGCACCTCGCCGAGGCCAACGCGCTGATCTACCTGCACGACCCGCTCCGCGACGCCGACGAGTTCGAGGCCCTGACCATGGGCTTCTTCCGCGACATGACCGAGGCGCTGCAGACCTACGACCCGGACAAGCTGATCAAGGGGCGGCTGCACCACCACGTGGCGACCTGCGTCACCAAGTTCGACCACCCCGCGATCTACCGCGAGGCGCTGAAGCAGACCTTCGCGCTGTGCGATCCGGAGCCGCCGCACGTCCCCAGGGTCACCGACGAGAACGGCAAGGCGTTCTTCGCCTGGATCTGCGACCTGTACCGGGACGAGGGGGTGAACTACATGCGCGCCGCCCTGGAGACCAAGTTCCTGCCGCACAGGGTGCGGTACTACGCGACCTCCGCCATCGGCTTCTACCAGAAGGACGGGCAGGTCAACCTCGACGACTGCGTGAACAGCGGTCCGGTGCCCGACCCCGTCACCGGGAAGATGGTCAACGGCATCCGCGGCCCGTTGCACCCGATCAACGTGCTGGAACCGCTGGTCAATCTGGCGATGGCGGTCCGCAAGGCCAAGCCGGGCACGCCGGGCGGCGGGCGGTGAGCGCAGGTTCGCCGGCGGCGCCGCGCGCGGTCAGCGCCCTGTGGGCGGTGTTCGGCAACGCCGAAGGCGGTGGCGCCGGCTACACCGTGCTCCAGGCCAGCGACGACGAGGTCGCCTTCTTCGAGCAGGAGATCCGGCGCTACCTGCCCGGAACCCCGCCGAACCGCGCCGATCCGCCGCCGCTGCCGTACTACACCTTCGCCCCGGGACCCGCCGCGCGGAACAAGGACGCGCCGTTGATGTCGTTCAGCAGGCTCGAGGCCACCGACATCCTCGACGCGGCAGGGCGCCCGAGCATCCGGCTGCGTTACTACAGCCCGACCTTCGCCGATCTGGTCGGGACACCCGGGCCGGGGGAGCCGCTGGTCGCCGGCTACGCCGACCTGGCCGAGGCCATGGACGCCGCGCCCGCCCCGTTTTCCGACCAGCCGCACATCACGCTGAACGTCCGCCCCGGCGGCTGGGCGGCGATCCGGGCTGGGGTGGCCCGCTTCCCCTTCGACTGGCTGGCCTCGGGCGCCGCCGCGCTGCTCGCCGGTCGCGTCGTGATCACCGGTGCGGCGGCTGTGCCGGTCCCGGAACGGCTGGCCTGCCTGGACGCCATCGCCGGGCTGCTGCCCTTCGGCGTGCGCGCCTCGATCGCGGCGGCGACGTGGGCCGACAGCGCCGCGGTGCACCAGCTTCGGCTGTACTTCGGGGACACGGCCGGACCGGAAGCCTACGAGCTGCGCTGGGACGAGCCCGCGGGCGAGCTGATCGACCGCGACGCCCGTGACTACCACGCCCTGCTCCGGCGCTGCCTGGACGACGGGGCGCCGGCGGACGGCGCGCCCACCGGCCTGCTCGAACCGCTGGCCAGGCAGACCGGCCCCCTTGACCTGGACAACCCCGAGGCGATCGTGGCGGCGTTGCGGTCCAGGACGCTGATGGCGCCGGAGGCGGCGGTCAAGCGGCTGATGGGCCTGAGCGAGGATCGCGCCAAGGTCAGGCAAGGGCTCTCCTCCGGCCGCGTCAACGCGGCGAACACGACCGTGGAAGGCCGCGTGGCCTGCTGGGCCGAGCTGGTCAGGGACATCCACACGCCCCTGGATCCCGACCATCTGCGCTGCCTCGACCTGCCCTGCTCGGAGCCGTACCTGCACGTCATCGCCCGGGGGCTGACGCGGGTGCTCGGCGTGCCGGGCGGGCTCGGGGTCGCGATGGAGTACGCCGCCGCCGCCCGTTCACAGGGCACGCTCGGCGCGTTGCTCGTTCACGTGCTCGGCAGGCTGCGTTCGCATGACCCGGATCAGATCGCCGCGTTCGCCAGGTTGGTCCGGGAGCTGGGTTACCCGCCGGAGCTCCGATCGCGGCTGGGTGAGGTGGACGACGTCACGGTGGCGCTGGTCGACCACGTCCTGGGCGCCGATGCCGGTCAGGCGGCCGAGTACGTCCGCTACCTGTGCGCGAAGCGGCCCGAGCCGCAGTGGCTCCTGCCCCTGCGGCACCTTCTCGAGCGGCAGCCGTGGACGCCGCCGATGCGGTTCGCCGACCCCTTCGCGGACATCGACGGCTACGAGGCCCTGATCTTCGCCGCGGCCAGGCTGGGCGGATGCCCGGAGCTGGGCATCGGGATGATCTTCCTGCAGCTCCTGGAGATCGCGCTGGGCAAGGACGGCAGGAACCGGCTTGAGCCGTTCCTGCAGCCGGGTGCCGGCCCCTCCGGCGACGCTCTGCTCCTGTTGATCGGCGCCGACGTCGCGCCGGTCACCCCCGACCGGATCCGGCCGCTGTATCCGTACCTGACCGACCTGCCCGCGCTGCGTGAGCGGTTGACCGGCCTGCTGACCGAGCTCGGGCAGGCGCTCGACCTGCTGGACGTCGACCCGGAGCTCGACCGCGACCTGTGCGTGTGGATGCTGGAACAAGAGCCGAGGCTGATGCGGGCCTGGCAGGCTCAGCCGCCCGGCGACGTGCTGCGGGAACGGCTGGCCAGAGCGGCCAGGCTGGAGGACCGGTTCGGAAACGCCACGGACAGCCTTCGCCGGACGACGCTGACCGGCCTGCACCGGGCGGCCGGGCTCGCCATCGTGCGCCGGGTGGCCAGGAGCGGGGAACGGTCCGAGCTGGCCGAGGCGGTCGGCAGGGCACTGGTCCCGGACCTGCCGACGGCGGACCTGGTGGCCACGCTCGACACGGTCGACGCCAGGGGACTGGACGAGCTGTTCCGGCGGATCGCGGGGACCGACGAGGACCTCTACCACCGGCTGGCCGAACCGGTGCTGAACGGAGTGCTGGGTGTCACCCGCGCGGCGGAGTTCGTCGCGCTGCAGCACGACTACCTGCTCGACGAGCGGGTCCGCGACGACGAGGAGTGGGACCGGCTGAAACGGCTTTCCCTGCTCCTGGACGGGCTCTGTGGCTCATGAACGAGGAGATCAACGTCGCCTGGGCCGAGATCCTGACCGACGCCCTGCCTGGAGCGACGTTCACGAATCCGCGCATCGTGCGGCACGCGGCCCCCGGCGGCCTGCGCAAGTCCATCAGCCTGAAGGGCAGGGAGCTGGCCGGGTTCCCGGTGCTGCGGCACGTCGATGCGCAGTACACCTTCACCTTCTTGCCCGACCTGGCGGGCTACCTGCTCGTCACCGTCGAACCGCCCACGGCCGGGAGCGGGGGGCCGAGATACGCCTGGTGCTGCGCGATCCCCTTCGAGAGGCTCGACGGCGCGGGGTACGTCGGCCTCCAGGCCGTGCTTCCGCCCGTGCCGCCCGCGAAGGGCGCCATCACCCTCCCCGCACCCCGGTACGAGCCTCACGAGACCGTCGCCCTGTACAAGCGGTTCGGCGTGGATTGGTGCCTCGAGATCTGCGCCTCCCTGGTCACCGAGCCGTTCCGGGTGGCGATCCCCGGGGCCGACCTGCCGTTGATGGCCAGGCTGGAGGCACTGGACGCGATCACCGGCCTCCTGCCGTACGGCGTGCGCTCGGGACTGCGCGTGACCACGCACGGCCAGAACCCCGCAAACCCCTTCCATCTGTACTTCACGGACACGGTGGAGTCCACGGACACCACCTGGAGCCCCGCCAACCGCAACGACCGGCGGTACGAGAGCGTTCGCGGAATCCTCCTGAACTGCGTAGCGCACCTGCGCCGCCATCTCGACGAGCAGGCGGCGACGACCTTCATCGTCGCCGCCATGCGCGCCGCGCCCGAGCCGATCAGCCTCACCTCCGACAGGCTCATGACCCGGATCCAGGTGCTGCTCAACCCGCCCGCGAGCCTCAGCCGCGGGCTGCCGCCGCCACCGCGCGCCCGCGAGCTGCCCGACGTGCTGGGCCGCGACCCGCACGCCGTGCGGCAGATGGTCGTGGATCTCGCGCCGCAGGGTCCCGCGAAGATCGTCCGGCTGGCCGCGTCCGGGCGGGCCGTGGGTCGCTGGGGGGCCGTGCCGTACGTGCTGTGCCTGGCGGGGCTCACCGCGGACCTGGACGCGGAGCTGCGCCGCTGGCTCACCGACCAGGCGCTCGACGGTCCGGACGACGCCACTTCCGCCGGCCTCATGAGCGCTCTCAGCCCCGGCGACCCGGCAGCCCTGCTGGATCTGGTGCTCGACGCGCTGGAGCGGCTGCCCGCGCCGCCGAGCGGGCTGCTGCGCACGCTCGCCGTCGCCTTCTCCGCGGCTTGGGCGGAGCCCATGAAGCAGCGGCGGGCGGCGAACGCGGCGGAACAGGAGCGCTTCACCGAACGCGAGCACCGGCGCCACGCCCGGAGCGCCTGGCTCACCGAGCGGACGAGGAGGAAGCCATGACCAGTGCCGGTGTGGACGCCGGCTGCGCGTTCACCCGCGTCGCCGTGGCCATGCCCGCGACAGGGGGGTTCACCGAGCGGTGCGCCGCCACCGCGACCGACCCGGCCGCGCCCGGCCGCGAGAAGCTGGACCCCGACCGGCAGGCGGACGTGCTGCGCGAGCTGCTGCCCGAGGACGTCACGAGGGTGGTCGCGGCGGTGCCGTACGCCGTCTTCGGGCGGGGCCGGCAGCCGATCGAGCCGATCCTCGCCGCGCTGACCCCGGCGCCCGTCATGCTCGTGCCCGGACCCGTGGCCGCGCTCGCCGCGATCCTGCGCGGGCGGACCGACCTGGACGGGACCGTCTCGATCGTGGTGGTTGCCGACCTCGGCGCCGGCCACGCCGAGCTGTTGCTGTGCGACGCCTCGGGCGCGCTGCCGGCCGTGCGCGACCACGTCACGACCGGCGCGCCGACCAGGAAGCTGGACCCGTTCTGGAGGCTGGCCGGGGCGGTGTTGCCCGACGCCGGCCGGGAGGAGCGGCTCGCGCTGGCGGGCACGCTGTCCGTGCTTCCCCAAGGGGACCTGACCAAGGCCGACCTCGCGCTCAACCGCTGCCGGACCGACGCCAACTATCACGCCACACCGGTCTATGACCGGCAGGGCCGGCTGCGGGCGAAGGCGGCCATGGACGTGCTCGAACCGATCGCGACGCGGCTGGGCGAGACGGCGCGCAAGCTCGCGCGGTCGAGCCCGGACGCGGTCGGCGCTCCGGTGTTGTTCCTCGGTGGCGGCAGCGGGATCGGACCGCTGCGCGCCAGCGTCCTGCGTGGCCTGGGCCACGCCGAGGGCACGGGCACGGTGCTGGACGTCCCGGCCGAGGCCCGTGCCTACGCCGCGGCTCGGGGAGCGGCTCTGATCGCGGCCGGGGAACCCGGACTGGCCGCGGTCTTCGAGGACGTCCTCGCGCTTGAGCTGCACTGGCAGCACGCGGGAGTCCTGGAGGACGCGTTGCTGCCGCTGGCCACCGGTCTGCGCTCGGGCGAGCCGGAGCGCTACGCCGTCGACCCGCGCGACGGCGCCGCGGCCCGCGTCGACGTGCTCACGCCGCAGGCCCTGCGCCTGTGGCTGCGCAGAAAGGGCGCTGAGACGTACGTGCCGCTGCCGTACGCGGGCGCGCCGCCCCTGAATCCGGGGCGCTACCGGATCGGGCTGCGGCTGGACGGACCCGAACTGCCCGTGCTCGTGTTCGCCCCGGCCGAGGGCGGGGAGGCCGTGAGCTGGCCGGTGACCGTGCCCAGGGGGAGATGATGGACGACGACCTGGCGCGGGCGCTGGCCGACCTCGCCGCCGCCTACCACCGGACGCAGGCCGCGCTGACCGCGGCCGCCGAGTCCGGGCAGGCGGCCGCCTTCGACGCGCTGATCCGGCTGGACGACGCGCTGCGGGAGACCGAGCCGGTGCTGCCCCAACTGGCCGAGCTGCTCAAGGTCGCCGATCCCGGCGACGACGTCACGGCCGAGCTCGAACGCCGGAGGGAGGCCATCTCCGAGTTACGCGGGCGGGCGGCGTACCAGCGTCTGCGCATCGATCGGCTGCGGCGCTCGGTCGAGGACCTGGCCGGCGTGGAGGAGGAGTACGCGCGCCTGCGGGAGGAACGCGACCGCCTGGAACGCGTCCAGGAACTCTCCGAACGGCTGCCGGAGCTGCGCGAGATCGTGGAGCGGCTCGCCGAGGCCATCGAGCCGCTTCGCTCCGGCAACGCCGACGCCGAACGCAGTCTCAAGGAGGCGCTGGACGCCTGGCCGGTCCTGACGGACGAGCTGCGGGCGCTGATCGAGCCGCGCGTCGCCGACGCGTACGCCAAAGCCGAGGCGCAACTGAAGGACCTGACCGACAAGATCGCCAAGGAGCGGGCCGCCGAGGCCCATCTCACCGACCGCAAAATGAAGTACGACGCGGCGGCCGAGCGCCACGCGCGGGCGCTGCGCGAGAGCGAGCACTTCGTCCAGGGCCTGCTGCTCTACGCGGAGGCGGACCGGGCATTGGTGGACGCGCTGCTGGAGGCGGGCACGGACACCGCAGGCGCCGAGCCGGGGATCGAGCAGGTGGACGCCGCCCTGCGACGTTGCGAACGCGGCCTGGCCGCGATCGACCAGGCCCTGCGGGCGCAGCTCGAGGCCCGCACGGCCGTACCGGAGATCCTCCGCCTGGGTGACGGCCCAGGGGATTGAGGCGAGGAGACCTCGTGAGAGTGCACATGTTCGTGGTGATCGCTGCGGTGCTGCTGCTCGTCTCGCCGGTGGCCTTGGCCGGTACCGACCCGGGCGAACCGCCGCAGGCCGGGCGTGGCGAGGTGTACCAGAGCCTCGACGTGTTCACCGGGGCCGACTACGTCGTGGTGCTGGACGCTTCCGGGTCCATGGACGCGCGCCGTACCGAGGTGATCGAGGCGCTCAGCGCCCTGCTGAGCGGAATCAAGCCGGCCGACCGGGTCGCGCTGGTGTCCTTCACCAAGCCCGCGCCGACGCAGGCCACCTACTCGCTCGGGCCGCTGACCAGTGCTTCGGACTTTCTGTCCCGGGTGCCGCCCATGAGCGGCGGCACCGACATCGGAGGCGGCCTCGGCAAGGGCCTGGAGGAACTGGAACACTCCACCGAGGTGCGTCCGTCCGCCGTCATCCTGGTGACCGACGCCAAGCAGAACCCCGACGGCACGATCACCCCCGCGCAGTGGGACGCGTTGCGGGAGCGGGTGACGAAGCTCCGCGAGCGCCGGCGCGACGGGGTGCCGCAGCTTGTCCGCGGCTACGTGCTGAGCTGGGGCGGCGGCGACGAGGCCCCTTCCTTCCAGGCGGGCTCCTCGTGCGGAGCCAGCAGCAGTTTCACGATCGCGCAGTGCGTGTTCTCGCCCGCCGAGACCAGCGCGATCGTGCCCGCCAACGCGGCGTCTTTCCTGGCCTCGCTGCCGGAGTCCTTCGCCGACCGGCGCTTCGAGGCGCTGCTGGCCGCCGACGCCCGCAAGGCCGCCGCGGGGAGGGCGCTCGCCGTTCAGGTGACGCCGGGAACCGTGGACATGGCGGCTCGCACGGCGGAGGTTCAGGTCGTCGTGGACTCCGCCACGCGCTATCTGCCCTTGCGGATGTGCGGCCTCGCCGCGCGCGCGTCCGGGCTGACGGGCCTGCGCGTGGCCTCCGCGACCCCGCCATGCCTGGATCTCCCGCCGGGTGCGAAAGGCGTCACGTCCAAGGTGACGCTCTCGTGGACGTCCGGAACCCAGCCCTGGTACGCGCTCGGTCCGCCGCCCTTGTCCGCGGGCGGCACGCTTTCCTACCGGCTCACCAGCACCTACTCCGATCTGATGTCCCGCGCGGCCGGCCAGGACGGCCGCTTCGCCCCTGCGACCGCTCCCGCCGCCTTCACCCTCGCCGCTCCCGGCGGCCTCGCCTGGCAGGTGGAACTGATCGTCCTGGCGGTCCTGCTGTTGCTGCTGCTGGTCCGGCTGGCCGGCTTCCCGACGACCTTGTGGGTCGTGCGGGGCGATCAGCGCGTACGCCTGCGTGTCTGGCTGCCGAAGATGTCGCACAAGGTCGCCGGCCACGAGCCGCTGGTGATCGGCACCGCGTGGAAGCCGTGGCGGCTCGTGAACGGCAGGGCCCCGCTCGAAGTGCTCGTCTGGCCGCTGGGCGAGCAGAAACTCAAAGGCCCGGCACGGGCTCGGCACGAGGTCGACCTGCGACCGTACGCCCGCAGGCTGACCGTCTCCGCCCTTCCGGGCACCACCATGTCCCGGGGCGGCTGGCTGCGCCCCGGCCGTCCGCGAAAGGACCGTACCGATGGATGAGCTCAGCAGCGTCGCCACCACCTCCGCCCTCCTGCCCAACGGGGCGGAGATAGAAGTGCGCAGGAAGAGCGGCGGCGCCGCCGACGTCGCCGGAAGCCTGCCCGACTTCACCGCCGTCGCCGACACCCTGCGCGGGGTCTCCGAGTCGGTCCTGGACGCGCTGCGCAAGGCGCGCCCGGACGAGGTGACGGTGGAGTTCGGGATGAACGTCTCGGCCAAGTCGGGACGGCTGAGCAGCCTCCTCGTCTCGGCCGACGCAGCAGCCGACTTCAAGATCACCCTGAAGTGGAGCGGAGCCGAACCCGAGCCTGGGTGAGGTCAGCGGGCGTTGAGGTCTACTCGATCCTGAGGAATCCATGGGTACGGCCCAGCGGCTCGAACCCCAGCCGGGCGTAGAAGTCGCGGGCCCAGTTGTCGGAGCCGGTGTAGAGGAAGATCAACGAGGCGCCGGCGGCTTCGGCCAGCATCGCCCGCATGAGCGCGCGGGCGTGGCCGTTGCCGCGGTGCCGCTCGGCGGTGTACACGCTCTCGATCTGGGCGATGTCGTCGTGCACGTAGAGGTCGGCCCGGGCGGCCACCTCGCCGCCCGGGGCGCGCACGCCGCGGAAGGCCACGGTCGCGGCGCCGAGCAGGCGGTCCTCGACCCGCAGGGCGAGCGTCTCGACCTCCTCGGCGGAGGCGCCGGGCAGGGTCTCGCGCCAGTTGGCCCGCAGTACCCGGATCATCTCGTCGAGGGCGAGCTTGTCGGCCGCGGGCACGTCCGTGCGGGGCCGGCCGCGGAACACCATCGTCAGGTACGGCGAGTGCGCGTAGCCGGCGGCGGTGAAGGCCGGTGCGAGGGCGGCGCCCAGGTCGTCGTCGAGGACGTGGACGTAGCGGTGGCCCAGGCCGTCCAGCGCCTCGTCGGCCGCGCGGACCACGGCGCCCGGGTCGGCGCCCGCCCAGATGATCAGCTTGTTGTCGTCGTGGGAGGAGGGGAAACGGTCGTTCAGGACCGCGACGCCACCGGGCACGTCCATGGTCCGCCGCGCTTTGCGGAGGTTGAAGTCGCGTTGGAAGCGGTGGACGCGGTCGAGTTCCTCGGACATGACACAGCAGCCTAAAGCGCCGAAGGGGACAGAGGATCTGGAGGAAAGCTGGAGTGCCGGGATCCATGCTGCCCTCATGAACGCGACACCCGACCTGATGATCACCACGGTAGGCCGCAAAACCGGCCGGCTGAGAACCACGACCCACGCCTACGGCTCCGCCGAAGGCCGTTTGGTGCTGGTCGGCCCCGGCTCGGAGCAGGGCCCGTACCTGCCCGGCTGGTACCAGGACCTGATGGCCCACCCGGAGGCCGAAGTCCGGCTGGGTGAGAGAACGCTGCACGTCCGCGCCCACACAGCCCACGGCGCCGAACGCAGCAGGTTGTGGAAGAAGCTGGTGTCCGGCCGACCGGTCTACCAGCGCTACGCCAACGCGGCCAGGGGCGAGATCCCGGTAGTGGTTCTGGAGGAGACGGCATGACGAAGTTCAGCGAGATCCAGGACGCCTTCGAGGCGTACATCGGCGACATCGTCTACGCCACGATGACCACCGTGGACAAGAAGAACCGCCCCAGGGCCAGGGTGCTGATCCCGATCTGGGAGGTGGTGGACGGCGAGCCGCTCGGCTGGCTGGCCACCTACAGGACTCCGGTGAAGGAGGCTCATCTGGCGAACAACCCGCACACGACGTTCTCCTACTGGACCCCACGCCAGAACGCCGTGAACGTCGACACCGTCGCCGAATGGGTGGACGACCTGGAGGTCAAGCGCCGCGTGTGGGACCTGTACCGGAAGACGAGCCCACGCGGGGCGGGCTACAACCTGGGCAACTTCTGGAAGAGCCCCGGCGACCCGAAGCTCCACGTGCTGCGCCTGGAGCCGTGGCGGGTGCAGGTGATCCGCGGCACCGACCTGCGCAGCCAGATCTGGAAGAAGGACGGGTAGGTCAGCGCAGGCGGGCGACGATCCTGGTCAGGACCTCGGCCAGCGCCGCGAGGTCCTCGCCCGCCTCCTGCTCCAGGCGGGCCCGCTCGCCCTCGACGGCGGCGTCCCATCGGCGCAGGGCGGCCTTGCCGCGGGCGGAGGCGTAGATGAGCACGCGCCGGCGGTCGGCGTCGTCGACCCGCCGGTAGACGAGACCCTGGGACACCAGCCTGTCCACGATCTTGGTGACGGTGGGCGCGGCGAGGATGACGTGCTCGGCCACCTGCGTCATCGGGTGCCCCTGGCCGTCGGCGAGCAGGCCCAGCACGCGCCACTGATCGACCGTGCCGCCGACCGAGGTGAGCGCGGTCGCGATCCGCTGCGTGAACTGGCGCTCGGCGAGCGTGAGCAGGCGTGCTGTCTCCATGTTCATCCCAGATTAACAGTTCACGCACAAATACTTCGCGGATAAAGTGACCGCGAAGGAGCGCGCCTTGGACACTCTCGCGGTAGCCCTGGTGATCCCGTTGCGGGGACCGGCCGGCATCTTCGGTCCCTCCTGCGAGCTGTGCGCCAGGCTGGCCGCCGACGAGATCAACGCCAGGAGCGGGCTGCTCGGCCGCGAACTGGTCTTCCGCGTGGTGGACGGCGGCCGCCCGCCGCGCGAGGTGGCCGCCGAGGTCGACCGGCTGATCACCGCGGGCGAGGTGCAGGCCGTCACGGGCTGGCACATCTCCGCGGTACGGCAGGCCGTGGCCCCCCGGATCGCCGGGCGCGTGCCGTACCTCTACACCCCGCTCTACGAGGGCGGCGAGCACACCCCGTGGGTCTTCCTGACCGGTGAGACGCCGGGGCGGCAGCTGCGCCCGGCGCTGCGCTGGATGGCGGAGGAGCTCGGCGTCCGGCGCTGGACGGTGGTCGGCGACGACTACGTCTGGCCGCGCGAGTCGGCCAGGGCGGCCCGCCGCTACGTCAGGGAGGCGCGCGGCCGGATCGTGGACGAGGTCTACGTGCGGCTCGGCACCGAGGACTTCGGCGGCGCGCTCGGCCGGATCGCGCAGGGGCGTGGCGAGGGCGTGCTCATGCTGCTCGTCGGCCAGGACGCGGTGGCCTTCAACCGGGCCTTCGCCGCGGCGGGGCTGGACCGTGACCACGTCCGCTTCAGCCCGCTGATGGACGAGAACATGCTGATGGCGACCGGTGCGGCCAGCACGCGCGGGCTTTACTCGGCGGCGGGCTTCTTCGAGGGCCTCGGGACCGCGGGCAGCCTCGACTTCGGCGGGCGCTACCACGCCCGGTTCGGCCCCGACGCGCCGGTGCTCAACAGCATGGGCGAGTCCTGCTTCGAGGGCGTGCTGCTGCTGGGCGAGCTGCTCAACCGGGCGGGGGAGCTGGACCTGCGCAGCATCGGGGCGATCGCCGAGGGCCTGGTGTACGAGGGGCCGCGGGGCACGATGCGGATGCGCGAGCGCCACCTGGAGCAGGCGGTGTTCCTGGCACAGGCCGACGGCATGGACTTCCGTGTGCTCCAGCAACTCTGAGGGCTTGACAATACTTCCTGAACTAATAGTTTCTGTGTGAAGTATTCGGGCGGAGGAGCGGCCATGGCTGTCTACGAGTACACATGCGGAACCTGCGGGCCCTTCGACGCGCGGCACCCGATCGGGCAGGCGCCCGAGCAGGCCGCGTGCGCGGGATGCGGAGCCGCCGCGGCCCGGCGGTTCTCGCCGCCGGCCGTACGCCGGGTGAGTCCGGGACTGCGGCGGGCGCTGGACGCGCAGGAGGCCGGCGCGCACCAGCCCCGAGTCGTCAGGCGGTGACGGCATGGCGAGCGTGGGCCTGCTGTACGTCGGCGCGGTGCTGTTCGTCAACGCGATGATGCTGCTCGGCAAGGTCGAGGAGAAGTCCGCGGCGATCCTCAACCTGTTCGTCGGGGCGCTGCAGGTGGTCACGCCCACGCTGATCATCGCCACCGCCGGAGGGGACCTGCCCACGATCATGGGCGCCTCCGGCATCTACCTGTTCGGATTCACCTACCTCTACGTGGGCATCGGCCTGCTGGCCGGGCTCTCCAGCACGGGCGTGGGGTGGTTCTCCCTGTTCGTGGCGATCGCCGCGCTCGTCTACGCCGCCCACAACGCCCTCGTGGTGCGGGACTACCCGTTCGCGGTCATCTGGGCGCTGTGGTCGTTCCTGTGGCTGCTGTTCTTCCTCGTGCTCGGCCTCGGCCGCGCGCGGCTCACCCGCTACACCGGCTGGGTGACGCTCGTCCAGGCGTGGCTGACCGCCGTCATCCCCGCATTCCTCCTGCTCACCGGCCGCTACACCCCCTCGGCCACCCTCGCGCTCATCCTGGCGGGCGTCTGCGTCGTCGCCTTCGGCGGCCTGTGGATGTACGCCCGCGTACCCCAAGAACGGGAGCCGTCCCATGCCTGACGTCGTCTTCTCCGTCGACCAGTCCCGATCGATGCGCGACCAGGCCGCGCCCGGGCACAACCGCTGGCACCCCGACATCCCCGCCGTCGCCACCGTCCGCCCCGACACCTCGATCCGCATCGAGTGCCGCGAGTGGACCGACGGCCAGATCCACAACAGCGACACCGCCAACGACGTGCGCGACGTCGACCTGTCGGTGGCGCACATGCTCAGCGGGCCGGTTGCGGTCGAGGGCGCCGAGCCGGGCGACCTGCTCGTGGTCGACATCCTCGACCTCGGACCCGTCCCCCAGGCGTACGGCGAGGCGCCGGGCGAGGGCTGGGGCTACACCGGCATCTTCGCCAAGGAGAACGGCGGCGGGTTCCTGACCGAGGAGTACCCGCAGGCGTGCAAGGCCGTCTGGGACTTCCGCGGCCAGGTCGCCACCTCCCGCCACCTGCCCGGCGTGCGCTTCACCGGCATCACCCACCCCGGCCTGTTCGGCACCGCGCCCTCCCACGACCTGCTCGCCAAGTGGAACGAGCGCGAGCGCGCCCTCATCGCCACCGACCCCGACCGGGTGCCGCCGCTCGCGCTGCCCCCTCTGGAGCAGGGCGTCCTGGCCGGCACCCTCGCCGGCACAGACCTCGAACGCGTCGGCAGGGAGGGCGCCCGCACGGTCCCCGCCCGCGAGAACGGCGGCAACCACGACATCAAGAACTTCTCCCGAGGCTCGCGCGTCCTGTATCCGGTCCACGTGCCCGGCGCCAAGCTCTCCGGCGGCGACCTGCACTTCAGCCAGGGCGACGGCGAGATCACCTTCTGCGGCGCCATCGAGATGGGCGGCTACATCGACATGCACGTCGACCTCATCAAGGACGGCATGAGCAAGTACGCCGTCACCACCAACCCGATCTTCATGCCGGGCAACGTCGAGCCGCGCTACACCGAGTTCCTGTCGTTCATCGGCATCTCCGTCGACCACAAGACCAACGAGAACCACTACAACGACGCCACCCTGGCCTACCGCAACGCCTGCCTGAACGCCGTGGAGTACCTGAAGCAGTTCGGCTACAGCGGCGAGCAGGCCTACCTGATCCTCGGCTCGGCGCCCATCGAGGGACGGGTGAGCGGCGTGGTCGACATCCCCAACGCCTGCTGCTCGCTCTACCTGCCGACCGCGATCTTCGACTTCGACATCAGGCCCGGCGCGGAAGGCCCGCGCAGGGCCGACCGCGGCCGCTGCGCGGTGGCCCAGTAGATCGCCGTCACTCCTCGTCGTCCGGCGCCTTCTTCGGGGCGTTCCTGCGCTGCTCCTCGGCCCGCTCGCGCAGCCGGCGCAGGAACTCCTCGTCGTCGTCGGGGTTGGCCGCCGTACCCGGGGGACGGCCGGTGGCGCGCGGCGCCGCGCGCTGCGGACGGCCCGTCACCAGCCAGAAGAGCGAGCCGATCAGCGGGAACAGCAGCACGATGATCACCCAGAGGACCTTGGGCAGATTGCGCGCGGCCTCGTCCGGCGTGGTGATCGCGTCGAAGAGGCAGTAGATCCACAGCACCAGCGTGGCCAGTCCCATGGCTTGGTAGAGGTACAGCACGGCCGGAAGGTAACAGACCCGCCGACGGCTGTACAGCCACGGGAGTACGGCCCCGGCCGCCCGCTGCTTCCGGCGCGGTAGGAGATCACCGGCCCTGTGGACGATGTCCTGGCGGGCGGCCGGGGAGAAGGTGGGAGGCATGACTTCTCACGCGTTCAGATTTGGAACCGTCGGGGGCTTCGCGGCGACGGGCGAGGCGTGGACCGGGCTGGCCCGGCGCGCCGAGGAGCTCGGGTACTCCACGTTGCTGATCCCGGACACGCTCAACACGCTCTCCCCGTTCACGGCCGCCGCCGCGGCCGCCGCGGTGACCAGCCGGCTGCGGGTCGGCACGTACGTGACGGCGGCGCCGTACCGGACGGCCGCGGCGGTGGCGCGTGAGGTGAGCACGCTGCAGGCGTTGAGCGGCGGGCGCTTCGAGCTCGGCATCGGCGCCGGGCGGCCGGGCGCCGAGCAGGAGGCGGCGGCGCTCGGCGTGCGGTTCGGCACGCCGTCGGAGCGGGTGGAGCGGGTCGAGGAGACCCTGGACGCGGTGAAGGACGTGCCGGTGCTGATCGCCGCGGCGAGCACCCGGCTGCTGCGCCTGGCCGCCGAGCGGGCCGACACGGTGGCGCTCGGGCTGCCCGCGACCGCCACCGAGGACGACCTGGCCGCCAAGCTCGACGAGCTCTACGAACTGGCCGGCGACCGCTTCAACCGGCTGGAGATCAACACCAACCTGGCCGCGGTCGGCGACGAACTGCCCGCGTGGCTGTCGCAGCAGCTCGGCGCGGACCCGCGCGAGATCGTGGCCAGGGGCGGCTACGGCATCATGACCGGCTCCGCCGACCAGATCGCCGACACGCTGCGCAGCCGCCGCGACCGGCTCGGCATCTCCTACGTCTCGGTCAGCGCGCAGTTCATGGAGCAGTTCGCCCCGGTCGTCGAACGGCTGGCCGGAACCTGACAGAAGATGGCAGGCATCCCTGCCAAGCTTGGGCACATGACAGCGAAAGGCACCTTCGACATCACGGACTGGACACCCCAGCCGCCCTACGACGAGCGCGACGGGGTCTCGCTCGGCGTCGTCACCCTGACCAAGACCTTCCACGGCGACCTGACCGGCACCAGCCTGGTCACGATGCTGATGGCGAGCACTCCGGTGGAGGAGTCGAAGGCGTACGTGGCGCTGGAGCGCATCGACGGCACCCTGGAGGGCCGCACCGGCGCCTTCACCGTCGCGCACTCGGCAGTCAGCGAACCGGCGGGACAGTCGCTGCGCGTCACGGTCGTGCCCGACTCCGGGGTCGGCGGCCTGGCCGGGATCAGGGGCGAGCTGGACATCCTCATCGCGCCCGACGGCTCGCACTCCTACGTCTTCGACTACACCCTCTGAGCCAGCTCCACGACCGCGGCGAGGAGTTCGGGGCCGTCGAGCAGCACGCGGTCGTTGTGGCCGGCGTCCTTGACCTCGACCAGGCGGGCTCCCTCCGGCGCGGCGGCCCGGCTCAGGGCGGGCGGGATGATCGTGTCGCGGGAGCCGTACACGATGGTGGTGGGGGCGCGCACGGCGGCGAGCCGCTCCTTCAGCGGGAAGCGGTCGCGCAGGAGCAGGCGTACCGGGAGGAAGGGGTAGGCGTGCTGCCCGGCGTCGGCCAGGTCGGTGAAGGGCGAGCGCAACAGCAGGCCGTCCGGCGGGATCTCGGCGGCGAGGCGGGTGGCGACGGCGGCGCCGAGGCTCTCGCCGAAGTAGAGGATCCTCCCGGACAGGGTCGCGCGGGCCGCCCTCGCGTCGAGGGCCAGGCCCTCCTCCGTGGGCGATCCAGGGTTGCCGCCGTAGCCGCGATAGTCCATCAGGAGTACGGCGAAGCCCTCGCGCGCCAGCGCCGCGGCCAGCGGCGCCCGGTACGCGCGGTTGCCCGCGTTGCCACCCATCACCAGGACGGTGACGCCCCGGTCGCCGGGCAGGTACCAGGCGCCGAGCCGCAGGCCGTCGGCGGTGGTGAGGGTGACGTCGCGGGCGCCGGGCAGCACCGACGCGGCCGGCGGCACGGGACCGGCGTCGGGCAGGTAGATCAGCCGCCGCTGGAACACCCAGAGCAGCCCCAGCACCACGACGACGACGGTCAGCACCGCCAGCACGGCCTTGATCACGCCAGTCCGACCACCTGGGCCATGACCGTGACCCCCGCGACGATGAGCACGGCTCCGATGATGTCGAAGACGACGCCCGAGCGCACCATCTTCGTGATCGGCACCATGCCCGAGCCGTAGACGATGGCGTTGGGCGGCGTCGAGACCGGCAGCATGAAGCCGAACGACGCGCCGAACACCGCCGCCAGCGCGGGGATGACCGGGTTCACCCCGGCCGCCGCCGCGATCGGCAGCACGATCGGCACCACGATGCCGACGCTGGCGGTGTTGCTCGTCGTCTCGCTGATGAGGATCGCCACCACGACCGCGAGGATCGTCAGCCCGAGCAGCGACGAGACGCCGAGCGCGCTGGTGATCGCCGCGCCGGTCGTCTTGGCCAGTCCGGTCTTCGACAGCAGCGTGCCGAGCGCGATGCCGGAGCCGAACAGCAGGATCGTGCCCCAGTCGATGCGCACCGCCTGGTTCCAGGTGAGCGTGAACGTGCGCGCGCGCCAGTCCACCGGCAGCACGAAGAGCAGCGCGGCGGCCAGCACCGCGACCACGCCCTCGTCGATGCGGGCCAGCACGGCCTTGTAGAGCGGCGAGGTGTCTCCGGCGATCAGCGCCACCACGCCCGGCGTGATCCACAGCACGACGGCGGTCGCGAACGCGATGAGCGTGTTGCGCTCGCCGCGCGACAGGGGGCCGAGCGCGGCGCGCTCCTGCGCGATGTACTCCGCGGCGCCGCTGATCCGGCGGGTCTCCGGCTTGTTGAGCCACAGCAGGATGACCGCCAGCGCCGCGAACATCACCAGCACGATGGGCAGCGCGGTGATCACCCAGGTGAAGAACGGGATCGACCTGCCGGTGGCCTCCTCGATGAACCCGCGGCCGATGAGGTTCGGCGGCGAGCCGATCGGGGTCAGCAGGCCGCCGATCGAGGCGCTGTAGGCGAGCATCAGCATCATCGCCGTGGCGAAGCGCAACCGCTGCGGGTCGGCGCCCTCGGCCACGAAGCCCGACAGCGCGGTCACGATGCCGAGCGCGATCGGCAGCAGCATGGCCGTCGTCGCGGTGTTCGACACGAACGCGCTGAGCAGCATCGTCGTCACGCCCAGCACGATGACGGTGCTGTAGGTCGAGCGCGCGACCCCCGGCAGCGACAGCATCCGGAAGGCGAAGCGCCGGTGCAGGCCGTGCACCATCATCGCCTGCGCGATGATGAAACTGCCGATGAACAGGAAGATCGTCGAACTGGCGAACGCGCCGAAGACGTCGGCCGCCGGCGCGACCCCCGTCAGCACGCACAGGGCCAGCCCGAGCGCCGCCGTGACCGGGATGGGCACGGCCTCGGTGATCCAGGCCACGATCACGAAGGCCAGGATGGCGGCCAGCCGCTGCTGCGGGTCGGGCAGGCCGCCGGTGACGAGGTAGACCACCACTCCGACCAGGGGAGCGGCGACCAGGCCCGTCGTCCGTCGAGCTCGTTCGAAGCGTTCCTCGGCCGGGCTCAGTGTCTCTCTGATCTCATCCAGTGTGCGGTATGTCACACTCTCGATCGTCCACCTGCCGCACTGATGTAACAAGGGACCCATGAGCCATTGGGCGTGGGGCGCCGAACCCGACCCGGACGAACTGCGGGCCACGGCCCGCATGCTCGGAGGCGGCGACGACTTCGAGGAACCCGTCCCCTTCGACCGGGTACGGCTGCCGCCGCCACGGCTGGCCGTACCGAGGGGATGGGAGGAGTTCGCGACCACGCAGGCCCGCTCTCGCGCCGAACGCACCTACGGCCAGGCCTACCGCGACCTCATCCGCGCCTACCGCGGCGACTTCGCGCACGCGCCCGACCTGGTCGCGCTGCCCCGCACCGAGACCGAGGTCGAGCAGGTGCTGGAGTGGGCCACCGCACGGCAGGTGGCGGTGGT
Organism: Nonomuraea sp. NPDC050790; assembly: GCF_044456745.1. Classification (NCBI taxonomy): domain Bacteria; kingdom Bacillati; phylum Actinomycetota; class Actinomycetes; order Streptosporangiales; family Streptosporangiaceae; genus Nonomuraea; species Nonomuraea sp. NPDC050790. The sequence goes on from NZ_JBITGF010000002.1 coordinate 131,640, forward strand.
CCCGCGCGGCGGCGGCACGAGCGTGGTCGGCGGCGTCGAGGCGCGCTTCGACGGGCCGGCGATCTGCCTCGACCTGAGCCGGATGGACCGCGTGCTGGAGGTGGACACCCTCTCGCGCGCGGCGCTCGTGCAGGCGGGGGCAAGCGGCCCGTCGCTCAACGCCCAGCTCCCGGACGACCTGCGGTTGCGCTTCTTCCCGCAGTCGTATGAGTTCTCGACGCTGGGCGGCTGGATCGCGACACGGGCCGGCGGCCACTACGCGAGCCTGCACACCCACGTCGACGACCTGGTGGAGTCGGTGCGCGCGCTCACCCCGGCCGGGGTGTGGGACTCGCGCAGGCTGCCCGGCTCCGGTGCGGGGCCCTCGCCCGACCGGATGCTGCTGGGCTCCGAGGGCGCGCTCGGCGTGATCACCCGGGCGTGGGTGCGGCTGCAGCGGCGGCCCGCGCACAAGCTGTCGGCGTCGGTGCGGTTCGCCTCGTGGGAGCGCGCGGTCGAGGCGGTGCGCGAGCTGTCGCAGTCGGGTCTGCACCCGTCGAACTGCCGCCTGCTCGACGCCGCCGAGGCCCACCTGGCCGCCGGCGGCGACGGCGAGCACGCGGTGCTCATCCTCGGCTTCGAGTCGGCCGACCACCCCGTGGACGCGGCCATGGCCAGGGCGCTGGAGATCGCCGGCGGCGAGGCCGGCCAGGTGCGCCAGGACCAGGCGTGGAAGGGCACGTTCACCCGGATGCCCTACCTCCGCAACGCCTTTCCCGGCATGGGACGCGTGGTGGAGACGTTCGAGACCGCGGTCACCTGGGACCGCTTCCCCGCGCTGCACGCGGCGGTCATGGGCGAGGTGGAGGCGACCTGCCGCTTCGCGTTCGTGTATCCGGACGGGCCCGCGCCCTACTACACCGTCTCCCTGCCCGCCGAGCGCGGCGTGGAGGTGGCCCAGTGGGACGGGCTCAAGGCCCGGGTCTCGCGCGTCCTGCTCGACCACGGCGCCACCATCACCCACCACCACGCGGTCGGCCGCGACCACCGGCCCTTCTACGACGAGCAGCGGCCCGAGCCGTTCGCGCTGGCGCTGCGCGCGGCCAAGGACGCGCTGGACCCGGCCGGAGTGCTCAACCCCGGCGTGCTGGTCTGAGCGCCTTTTGGCTGATCGCGGGCCTTAAACCGGTTGCCCGGGGCCGGGGCGCGTGACACCGTCGGGAGACGATGATCTCCTGGAACGAGGCGGGACACGAGCGGCGGGCGGCCTGGCGGTCGGCGGCGGGAGCACCCGAGCCCGCCCGGGTCGAGCTCGCCGACGACACCACCAAGGCCGACACCGCGCACCGCCTGGCCGCCGAGGGCACCGCGCTGCTGTGGACCGGCGACTTCCACAACGCCAGGCAACTGCTCAAGGCCATGGACCGGCGATGTCCACGGCCCAGGCCGGGCAGCGGGTTCCACCGGCAGCGCCAGGCCCAGTCGCAGCGGGCCAGGATTCTGGGGATGCTGCTGGTGCCGTACACGGGAGAGCACGAGATCCCGCTGCGGCGCGCGCCCGACGTGCGCGCGGCCTGCGCCGAGGTGTACGGCCCCGCCGCCGGCGAGGCCGTCGGGTCACTGCGCGAACTGCTCGGCGTCATCGGGGCGCACGAGTGGCGGGCCAAAGGCGTCGAGGTGCCGGCGCTGGGCGAGCGCATCCACCCGCACTACGGAGTGTTCTCCCCGGTCAGAGGCGAGTACGTGGACCTGGTCGCGTCGGCGCGGCTGCCCGACGCCGAGGTGGCCTTCGACGTCGGCACCGGCACCGGCGTGCTCGCGGCGGTCCTGGCCAGGCGGGGCGTGCGCCGCGTGATCGCCACCGACGTCGACCCGGCCGCCCTGGAGTGCGCCCGCGACAACCTGGAACGGCTGGGCCTGTCGGGCCGGGTCCTGGTCGAGCGGGCCGACCTGTTCCCCTCGGGACGGGCGCCGCTGGTGGTGTGCAACCCGCCGTGGATCCCGGCCGAGCCGATGTCGCCGCTCGACCACGCCGTCTACGACCCGGACAGCCGCATGCTGCGCGGGTTCCTGGACGGCCTGCGCGAGCACCTGTCACCCGGCGGTGAGGCGTGGCTGGTGCTGTCCGACCTGGCCGAACACCTGGAGTTGCGCACCCGGCAGGAACTGCTCGGCTGGTTCGAGGAGGCCGGGCTGTCGGTCGCCGGCCGGCTGGAGACCGCGCCCCGGCACCCGCGGGCCGCCAAGAGCGACGACCCGCTGCACCGGGCCCGCGCCGCCGAGGTCACCTCGCTGTGGCGGCTGACGCTCACGCGCTGAACGCACGCCGGTAGGCCGACGGCGAGGTACGCATCGCCCGGGTGAAATGGTGGCGGAAGGTGACCGGGCTCTCGAATCCGACCGCGGCGCCGATCGCCTCCACCGGCGCGGTCGTGGACTCCAGCATGCTCAGGCTGGCCGCCACCCGCTGGGAGATCACCCAGCGCAGCGGGCTGGTGCCGGTCTGCCGCCTGAAGTGGCGGATGAACGAGCGCTCCGACATGTGCGCCTGCCCGGCCAGCCGGCGCACCGTGATCCGCTCGGCCAGATGGTCGAGCGCCCACGCCATCGCCCTGGCCACGCCGTCGTCCTCGCCGACCGGCGTCACCGCGGCCTCGATGAACTGCGCCTGCCCGCCCTCCCGGTGCGGCGGCACCACCAGGCGGCGGGCCACGGCGTTGGCGGTGCTCGTGCCGTGATCGGCGCGGATGAGATGGATGAGCAGGTCCAGCCCGGCGGCGCTGCCCGCGCTGGTCAGCACGTCGCCGTCGTCGACGTAGAGCACCTCGGGCCGGACCCGGATCTCGGGGTGACGGTGCTGGAGCAGGTCGGCGTACCTCCAGTGGGTGGCCGCGGCCCTGCCGTCGAGCAGGCCGGCGGCGGCCAGCGCGAAGGCGCCCGAGCAGACGGAGACCATGCGCGCGCCGCGGGCGTGCGCCGCGCGCAGCGCGGCGACGAGCGCGGGGGAGACCGGCCGGGTGACGTCGTTGCCAGGGACGATCACCGTGTCGGCCCCGGCCAGCACGTCGAGGCCGTGCTCGGCGCGCATCGTGAAACCGCCGACCACGCGCAGCGGGCCGCCGGACTCCGCGCAGACCTTCAGGTCGTACCAGGGGACGTCCAGCTCGGGGCGGGGCAGGCCGAAGATCTCCACCACGCAGCCGAGCTCGAACGGCGCCATCCCGTCGTAGGCGAGCACGGCGACGGTGTGCGGCCGGAACGGCATCATGGCCGGATCGTACCTACGGCCGGTGCACCGTGACGCGCTCCAGCCCTTCTGGGCGCTTGCCCGGGTAGAGGCCGGTCAGCAGCGTGCTCACCGTGTACAGGTTCCAGGCGGCGGCCGGCTTCGTCACCACCGGCTCGGCGAACAGCGCGCGTACCTCGTCCGGGTTCACGATCGGCTCCAGCGCGTCGAGCGAGCCCAGCACCTGCTCGCGCAGCACGTCGGTCAGGGCGGGGCCGGGGCTGGTGCGCCAGCTCCACCCGCCGCCGGTCCTGGCCGTCGGCAGGTGCGGCGGCGGCACGTGCGACCACGGCCACCGCTTGGTCTGCCCCTCGACGAACCGCCACGGCTTGCCCTCGATCGGGACGTCCCGCAGCCTCGGGGCGAACCTCAGGACGAGCGAGTAGATCGGCTCCTCCGACAGGGCCCAGCGCTGGTCCAGGCTCAGCGCCGCGCGTACCACCCGGTTGTCCAGGTAGGGCCGCACCGAGTCGCCGCGGCGCAGCGCGCCCGCGCGGGCGCTGGCCTGCCAGCGGCCCACCCGGTACGACAGGTAGATGTGGTGCAGCGCCTCCAGCTTGTTCTCCCGCTCCTGCCACGGCCGGGCCTGCTGGCGCGCGTGCTCGTTGGCCGCCGTGGTGAACAGCCTCTCGTCCTTCAGGAAGGTGGCGCCGATCCGTCTGAGCAGCGCCTTGTCGCTCAGATCCGACTGCAGCAGGTTCAGGCTCCCCGCGCGCAGCGTCTCGCCGCCCTGCCCGGACATGGTCGGCGTGGAGGAGTACGGCAGGTAGCCCACGATCGACTCGTAGGCCGAGGTCATGCCCTCGCAGGTGCGCAGGGTCTCCCAGGCGCGTTCGAGCGGGTGCTCCACCAGCATCGCGTCGCGGTCCTCGGTCTGCGGCGGCGCGATGACCGTGTGCTCTAGCTTCAGCTCGGCCGCGATCCGGCGGGCGAGGATCACGTCCGGATGGGTGTCCAGCCCGTTCGTCGTCACCCGGAACGGCAGCTTCGCCGCGTGCAGCAACGCCGCCAGGATGCGGGTGTCGCGCCCGCCGGTCAGCGCCAGGTTCACCGGCTCGGCCGCCGCGCGCAGCGGCTCCACCGTCGCCATCAGCGCCGCCGCCAGCTCGTCGAGCGCCGCGCGCTTCTCCCTGCGCGTCGTGGGCGCGGGCGCCGCCTGCGGCAGTTCCTGCCTGGTCACGGTACGGCTGCCGCCGCGCACGTCGATCCGCGCGTTCGGCGGCAGCGCGGCCACGCCCAGGTACGGGGTCTCGTCCGACAGGAAGTAGCCGGATCTGACCATCGTCTGCAGGGCCATCACGTCGAACGCCAGGCGCTCGTCCGGCTGGGCGGCCAGATGCACGAGCAGGGCGCGGCTGCCCACCACGTGCAGGCCGGTCGTTTCGGCGTAGAAGACCGGGCAGATCCGGTTGGCGGCCGTTGCGGCGCTCAGTTCCCTGTCGCGGGCGGTCCAGGTCGAGAAGCAGCCGCCCACCTCGGGGTCGGGCAGGCGGGTGACGTCGGCCGGGTCGGCCAGGTGGCCGTTGACGCCTATGACCCCGCCGTCTTGGGAGTGGAGGAGGGGTGGGCGGCGGGAGTCGTCGGGTTCGTTGGACCAAGCGAACAGGGAGACGCCCTGCCCGTGCCATTCCTGGCCGCGGATGACGTCCGGGGGGACGGGGAAGGCCGTTTCGATAACGGACCTGGCCCGGTCGAGGACACGGGGATCGATGGCCGAGCCCTTTGCGGCCAACCCCAAATAGACGCGCACGGCATCCATGCCTACCGGATCGTCCTGGATTGGCACAACTGGTCACGGTTCGGGCACGGCGATCACGTGGTGAACACGGTTTGTACTCGCTTGCGTCTCCGGCCCGGCCGGTGGATGTGCGGGTCCGTCATAGGGCGTGGAGGTGGTAATCGATGAAATTTCGTCCTATAGCGGCAGGTGTCGGGGTTGTGGGGTTGCTTCTGCTGGCCGCGTGCGGTGGGCCGGGCGGCGAGGCCTCCAGCTCCAAGGACAAGGCGCCGGCGCAGGTCGCGCCCCGGCAGACTTCCTCGCCCGAGCAGCCACGGCCGACCAGGACCGACTCGGACACGGCCACGGCTCAGGTCTCCACGTTCGCGCTGGACGTGGACACCGCTTCCTACGGGTACGCCCGCCGTACCCTCGGAGAAGGACGCTGGCCCGAGCCGGCCATGATCCGCCCCGAGGAGTTCGTCAACTCCTTCCGCCAGGACTACGCGCAGCCCGCCGACAACGGCTTCACCGTGCACGTCGACGGGGCCCGCATGGGCGAGGGCGACAACGCGGTGCTCCGCGTCGGGCTGCAGACCCGCGCCTCCGAGGCCGCGGCCCGCCGTCCCGCCAACCTCACCTTCGTCGTCGACGTCTCCGGCTCCATGAACGAGCCGGGCCGGCTCGACCTCGTCCGCAAGTCGCTGCACACGCTGCTCGACCAGCTCGCGCCCGGCGACCAGGTGTCCATCGTGGCGTTCAGCGACCAGGGCTCGCTGCTGGCCTCGATGACCCCGCTCGTCTCCCGCGACGAACTGCACGCGGCCGTCGACTCCCTCTCCATCGGCGGCGGCACCAACCTGGAGTCCGGCCTGCGCCTCGGCTACGACGAAGCCGCCAAGGCGTTCCGCTCGGCCGCCACCAACCGGGTCATTCTGCTGTCCGACGGGCTGGCCAACCAGGGCGACACGCAGTGGCGGTCGCTGCTGGAGAAGGTCAAGGAGCAGGCGGGCAAGCAGATCACGCTGCTGACCGTGGGCGTCGGACGGGAGTACGGCGACGAGCTCATGGAGCAGCTCGCCGACAACGCCGACGGCGCGGCCGTGTACATGAGCACCGAGGAGGACGCCGCCAAGATCTTCAGCACCCAGCTCACCACCACCATCGAACTCCGCGCCCGTGACGCCAAGGCGCAGGTGGTCTTCAATCCTCGTGCTGTGGAGTCCTACCAGCTCATCGGGTACGACAACCGGGCCTTGAAGGCTGAGGAGTTCCGGGACGACAGCAAGGACGGTGGCGAGATCGGGCCCGGGCACTCGGTGACGGCCCTCTACTCGGTGAAGCTCAAGCCTGGGGCGGCCGGGCAGGTGGCCTCGGCCACGGTTCGCTGGCAGGACCCCGACACGCGGACTCCCGGTGAGGCGGGGAAGTCGGTGGAGGTCGGTGAGCTCAGCGGGGACCTCTGGAGCAAGGCGCCGGTGCGGTTGCAGGTGGACGTGGTGGCGGCGGCGTTCGCGGTGTACATGCGGGATCGGGAGGCTTTCGGGCTGGACCTCAGGATGTTGGGGCAGCATGCCGGGCGGTTGTCGGAGGCGGCGGAGGACCCGATGGTGACCGAACTGTCGACCCTGATCAGCAAGGCGTCGGAAGTGGCCTGACCAGCGCTCCGGTTCTGGGGCGTCCTGGACTGGAGCGGATCGCTCAGCCCCTGCTCGACGGCTGGGGAGGCGCTTGGCCCGAGCGGACCCTCTCGCCCGCCCGCTTCCTCAGCCCGTTCGCGCCGCTACCCGCCCCCTCCGTCAGCCCGGTCCGCCCCCTCAGCCCGGTCCGCCCCTTCGACCGGGTCCGCCCCGTCAGCCCGAGCTGCCCCTCAGCCTGCGCGGACCCCCTCGCCAGTATGCTTTTTCAGCCCGTGCGGTGGTGGGGTTGGGCGGTGCTCAGCCTGGGCGGCCGAAGATGGGGATCTCGGGATCACGGCCGTAGTAGAAGTTGTACAGCGCCTGCGCGAACTCGTCCTTGGACAGCCGCCCGTCACGGTTGCCGTCCAGCCGCTCGAAAGCCTCTCTGGCGGTACGCCCGGCCACGTCGTAGGCCGCGAACAGGCGTAGATACTCGGCCCGGGTCAACTGCTCGTCGCCGTCGGTGTCCAGGGCGTCCCACAGGGCGTCGCCGATGGGCCAGACGACCCGGGCCACGAAGGTCATGCGGCCGGAGGAGGGGCGCATCGCGTGCCGTACATAGGTGGCGCGGCTGATGCGTCCCTCGTCGTCGGTCCCGATGAGGTCCACGGCGTGCTGCCAGGCCTGACGGTAGGCGGAGACGACGGCGTCACGTTGCTCCGACGGATCGGGAATGCTCAGCCGATCACAGACCGCGACCCCGACGAGCATCATGTCATGCTCATCGAGGAAGCCGTCATGCCCCATGTCACTACTGTCGAATGCATAGCCCGCGTTACGCGCGTGAGGATCCATGGCCGCCCCGCCCCACCCCGGTAAATTTCTCAGGACTAATGGTTCTCACCTGCATCAATACCTGTCAACCGAGTCGTCAACATTCCCTGACCCGCGCTCGGATAAACCGGCATCATCCCGGCATAAAGCCACTTCGCTACAGGGAGCATCCGCGGATAGCAGAACAACGACGACTCCGTCCCCAATATCGCCGGAGTGTTCAGCATGAGCGGCAATTCCGACAAAAGGAACGGAATGGCCTCCCGGACCTGATCGGGAGTGGGCCTGGACGTGCCGAGCACAGGCTCAAGAGCAGCATCACAAAGCTCCCGAAAAATGGAATCCCGCAGGTAGAGCTGATCAAGCCGCTCCCGAAGCTCAACGTAGGCGGCCCGCGACCGCAGATCAGTCCAAGAGTGAACCCCAACGTCGGCCGCGTCGAGAGCGGACAGGGCGTGGAGCACACGATTGCGGGTGTTGTTGATCGCCGCCCGAGCCTTCTTGTTGGCCTTGTGAGCAGGAAGCTCATCCCGAGCGGCAAGTGTCCCGGCCAGCTCAATCCCCGGCACAAGCACATCAACCCGCTGAAAGCACCCCCGAGCCCACCGAATCAGCTCCGTAATCGCCCCAAGACTGAAATATCCATTCATAGCGCTAACCCCGAGCAGAGCATGCTCGCGCCTGGCGAAGATACGCGCACACCGCGCCGTCAACGGCACAGCCTCCACAGTCGTCACGTTACGCACGGTAGCAAGACAGTGACGCAGACTTATCCGGAACTCGGGGAGTCTGGGAGTCGGCTACACTGATGCGGTGCCGTGACGCGGCATGGGGCTATAGCGCAGCTGGTAGCGCACCTCCATGGCATGGAGGGGGTCAGGGGTTCGAATCCCCTTAGCTCCACAAACAAGGTCTTCCACATGAGCGCGCTTCGCGCGTTCGGGTTCCAGGCGTTTCTCCAGTCGAGCTGAAGCTCGACCCCTGAAGGTCCTCCCTCCGGTCGGGCGCTTTTCTGGCTAAGGGCAAGGTGCTTCGCGCGTTCTTCCAGTCGGAGCACGGCCCCGACCCCTGTCGGTCCTCCCTTCGGTCGGGCAGTCTTGCTTCAGTCCCAGCCCGTTGCCCAGTTGGGTGGCCGGCCAGTTGGAGCCCACCCCGGTCAATGGTCCTTGCTCCGCTCGCGCTGTCCTATCAGGCACGCCTTCGGCGCGCGGCGCGCGGCTCGCGCGCTTGGCGAGGGCCTCAGTTAGAACGTGCCCAGGCGGGCTGTCGCCGAATGCCGGTCTCCACAGCGCCAGCATCGCGACCGAGTCGGAAGCCGCCACTCTGGATCTCGACGCACCCTGGATCGTCCAAGTCCAGCGTGACACGTCCGCCACCGCGACAGCCCGATCCAACCCTCGAAATCATCTGTGCCGCCGCCACCAACAACTTCCCCATTTGGCAGGTTGTTGGTGGCGATGAGTTCTAAAATCGCGGCAAGGTCGACTGCCGATGCTCACCGCCCCTCTGGCGTTGGCTGCGCGGTCCGTGTTCGACTCGCAGACTGGAGAGAAATGAAAGAGCGGGAAATCTCTCAAAAAGAAGCACTTGATCTTGTAGTTAGGCAAGAGTCTCACTTCTGGGACGTAAAGAGTCGAATGTCTGGTGGAGCAAAGATTCAGAAGATCGCCTCCTCTCTAGCTAATGCCGAGGGCGGAGAGTTCGCGGTGGGAATTGAAGACGCAAAGGCGGCCGTAGGAATTTCCCGCTGGCAGGGGTTCGCCTCAATTGAGGACGGAAACTGGATTCAAGGGGCTTTGGTGCAGGATGTCCACCCTCCTGTTCCCTATGACATCGATTTTCTCACCATTCAAGGAGTAGGAAATCGGGGAGTCGTTTGTCTCGTCACAGTACAGAAGAGTCCTGACATCCATCGGACTGCCGATAACAAGGTTTGGCGTAGAAGGGGCGCGCAAGATCTTGCGTTGCACGGAGCAGCGTTCGCTGACCTTGCCCTCTCTAAGGGGGCGAAGTCTTATGAGGACCAGATCCTAGAGGGCTATGATTTAGAGGAGCTCGCAGAAGAGCCAGAATTGGCTACCTTCTTGAGGGAATATACGCCTACATCGTCTCCGGAGAAATTCCTTCGTCGCCAGCGCCTGCTGGCCAGAAAGCCGGATATGCGCGCCACCGTAGCAGCAGCGGTATTGTTCGCTGAGGAGCCGGCGGCAGTAGTCCCGAAGCGCTGCTCCGTGAAGATCGCACGATATGAGACGTCCGGCAGCGTCGCAGATCGCAGATACCTAAAGGGAACCCCACTCACCATTGATGGACCGGCTCGACTGTTGATCGACTCGACCCTCGATATGGTGACGCAGATCACCCAGGGTGTCCCCGTCCTCCACCCTGATGGCAAGATGGCTCCGATGAAGTACCCGCCGGAAGCTCTCAAAGAAATCATTGTCAATGCCGTAATTCATCGCGACTATAACATATCTGATGACATCCTAGTCTCTGTGTTCGACAACAGGGTCGAAGTTAGAAGTCCGGGCAGGTTGCCTGGGCATATCACGAAGGACAATATTCTCGAGGAGCGCTTTGCCCGAAATCCGAGTATAGTTCGGCTGCTCAACAAGTATCCAGATCCTCCCAATAAGGACATTGGTGAAGGGTTGGACACTGTATTCAGGACCATGAGGGCGGCGAAACTCAAAGAGCCGATTCTGCGTGTGGAGGATAACTCCTTCACGGTAGTGCTTGAACATACTCCGCTGGCGCGTCCGGAGGAACTAATCCTAGAATACCTGCAAAATAATGCAGAAATTCGAAACAGCGTTGGTAGACAGTTGACTGGCATTGAGTCCGAGAACGCCATGAAGCGAATATTCTACAAGCTGCGCGATCGTGGAAAGATCGAACTCGTTCCGGCTCGGAATAAGTTCAATGCTGCCTGGCGGTTGAAGGACTAAAGTGAAGTTCGAGCTCCGGATAGAAAAAGGCCGTAAGCGCGATCCCTAATCGTGGGAAGGTAGACGTCACCAAGCATGCCTGCGCTGTGGGATGATGTTGAACACGCGCATCGCCTCAAGAGGCAATCAAGACGTCTCCGGAGTTCGAGTACCCAGAACCCGGGTTTCGTGGAAATTCAAGATCAACGATTGCCCCTGACACTCAAGTCATTTTAACAGCTCAGCGCTTGGCGGTATCGTCCGGCTTGTGTCCAGTGGCGGAAGCAAAGTCCGAATCAGTCGTCCGCGACATGGTCCATCCACTCATGCCTCAGCTTTGGACCTCGACTGATGTGATCTTTTCAGTTGGTGTACCCGTTGCTTGGACAGGCCGGTGATTCGTGCCGTGTCGGGTTCGGACCAGCGTGCTGTCAGCTCGGCGACGACTTCTTCGCCCATGGTCAAGCTGCGGGCGGCGTGCAGTTCGGCCAGCTTCCGCTCGTCGCGCCAGGCTTCCACCTTGGCCGTCAGGTCGCCGGGCAGGTCAAGGATCAGCTTGACGGCTGGTGTGTCCTCTGGCCATGCCCATTCGTGGGCCTCTTCGAGTTCCCGTTCCAACTGGGTCAGGTTGCCGGCCACGGCCACGCCGCGGACTCGCTTGGAATGGTCTCGTGCGGTCCAGCCGCCCTCTTCGAAGGTGACCGTGTAGGTGATTGGCTCAGCCATGGGTGTCTTCCAGTTCTTCGATGGCGGTGCGCAGATCCGCCAGTGCCTCAAGGTAAGCGGCCGGACGAGCATCTGGGTTCGCCGGGATGTAGACCATCGCCGATCGCTTGCCGTGTCTGATGAGTACCACAGCACAGGTCTCGCGTTTGTTGTGGAACAGCCAGTCAGCGGTTGCTCCCGCGGCTGCGACGATGGCGTTGACCTCGGCCGTAGCACGGAAGTGTGGAGAAATGTTCTCGCTCATGATGCCCTAAATCTATCGTAGTAGGAGCCACGGTTCCTAGCAAACTAGGAAGAGGGCGAGGGGCCCAGGGGACGATCTTGAGCGTTTCGCGGGTGCATGCGAACCTAGGTACCTGGGTGGTGGGCGAAACGTCTGGTCATGTGACACCTTTTGTGCCCGCTGATCCCTGGCCCTGACAGCGAGACGTCGGCTTATTTGATCATGGGATGCAACCCCCGGCACCGTAGCGTTGAGCTCAAGTGGGCGGCGACTAGGTCCACAAGAAAGCATCTCCCTTCGGTCGGGCGTCTCGCTTCAGGCCCACGCGTTGCCAGCCGGGTGGTTGGCCAGTTGGAGCCCACCCTGGTCAGCGGTTCTCGCTCCGCTCGGGCGTCCCTGATCAGGAGCGCCTGCGGCGCGTGGCTCGCGCGTACGGGAAGGGCGTTGGTTGGCCGGACGAGATCATGTGTTTGCGCGGCCTACGAGCAGCAGTACCGAAGGGTTTGTAGCTGCTTCGGATCGCCTTCCCGCGACCATTTGGGTGGTCCTGACTGTCTGAGCTGGCCAGAACGTGCGTGGGTGCGTATGCCGCTGCCGGGCAGGCGGAGATGCTGAGAACACATTTGGCCTCACTCGCATCACTCGCACCGCGCCGCTTGCCCAGCGCGGCAAGCTGATCGGCGTACATCTGCTGTGATGCAGGCTTCAGCGACACCCAGAACATGACGGAGGCGTCAACGGCATACAGGGCGGTCTCATCGGCGGTAGGCCGCCTTATCGCCGACGAAGCCATCAAAGTCCCCTCGGTCGGCCATCTCGCTAGTGCGGCCAGGGCTCGCAGTCACACCAGCCGCTGCCCTGCCTCACGGAGGGCCATGTTGACCGTGTCGGGAAGGCCGAGAACTTCGGCGGCCATCGCCAGGGCCTCTTGGTCGATCTCGATCGAGGCCTTCGCTGTGGTCATGGGATCACCGTCCTTCGCACATCCAGTGTGTCGGGACACTGATGCGGATGCCCTCGACATCTCTATTCGGGGTCAGCGGATGCTCGCTCGACCGCCCTTCAGCCTTTCCGACCAGACAAGGCGCAGCAACGGCTCGCTCGCCATCACCTGGCGGTCTGAGTCCATGAACGGCGCGGCGGACGCACGGCCGCTCATCGTGGCGGTCGATCGCAACGGAGTTCACCTGTCAGAGATCCGCCCGGGCGAGAGGGTGGACAGCTTCACCTGGGAGAGACTGGCAGAGCCATATGTGCTGAGAGCCATGAGTGGATCGTGCGGACCGACCTCTACGTCCGCAGATTGTCACGGCTTCACTCCCTGCGGTCTGCCATTCGCCGGTTGAGCAGGCACGTCCGCAAAGCCCGGTCTTTCGCATGACGCTGTCGACACGCGAGCAGGTGATTGCTCAGCCCGTCAGCCTCAGCCCGGCGACAGCCTCCCCTCAACCTAGGCATGATCGGCCTCCCGGCACGTCGCCACAGCTCATCCAGACAGGTACATGGCCAAGCGCAACCCCCGGCTGGCTATCCTGTGGCACGTCGAGCCAGGTAAAGGCTCTCCACCACGAGCCCACCGGAAGGCGACGACCATGACAGCCTCCCACCCCCGGCCCAGGTGGCCCGCGACAACGGTGGCAGCGCACACGGTCCTGGCCGTCCTGACCCTGGTAACCCTGGCAACCGCCTGGTACTTCGGCACCCACCTGTGGCAGATCCTGGCTATGGCAGCCGCCGCCACCCTGCTCCACACAGGAGCCCTGGCAGCCCGAAAGACCCCATGGCCAGGCTACGGACTGGGCGCCCTCGGCATGCTCATCCTGGTGACCACGCCGGCCCTGAGCTGGTCGCCGATCATGCTGCCCTCCGCCGCCTGCTTCCCCCTGACCCTGTGGCTCCTGACAACGAAAGAATCGACGAGATCATCGGCACTGGCCCTGACAGTGGCCGCGGTGGGAATCGTCCTGACGGAACTGGTCGCATGGTCCAGGCTGCCCAGCGGCGTAGAAGGATGGACGCGCTGGGTAGAGGGAGCGCTGTTCATGCTGACGGTCGGCACAGTGTGGCTGACGGCTCTGCTGATCCGCCACAGACAAGAGTCCGCCCGCAGAGCCGAGAACGACCGGCTGGCCGCGGCGGTGGCGGGCGAACGGGCGAGCATCCGCAGGGACCTGCACGACGTGATCGCCCATACGGTCACCGTCATGGTCGCCAGGATCGAAGCGGCGGCGGTGACGACGACGGACCCGGCCACCGGCAAGGAGCTGGCCGACATAGCCGAGACGGGCAGGGACGCCCACCAGGGCCTGCGAGCGATGCTGGCCACAGTGGCGCCGCACGCGGACCGAAGGCCGAGCCAGGTCCCGATCTCGCTGGACGCCATACCCGACCTGGTGGCCGCGGCGGCGAGCCCGCTGCACGTGGTCACGTTCGAGGAAGTGGGGACGCGGCGGCCGTTGAGCCTGAGCGCCGAGGTCGCGGCGGTGCGTACCGTGCAGGAAGGCATCACGAACGCGCTCCGCCACCTGGACCCGCCGGTCGAGGTGACGGCGAGCCTGGAGTGGACCCAGGCCGAGGTGGTGGTGGAGGTGCGCGACGACGGCGGCAGGGCGCGTCGCGAGTCAGGCAGCCGGGGGACCGGCCTGATGGGGATCGAGGAACGCGTGCGGACCGCGGGCGGCAGCCTGTCGATCGAAGACGGGGACGGCGGATGGGTGCTGCGGGCGCGGCTGCCCACGAAGGAGGGGGCATGACGAAGATCCGGGTCATGCTCGTCGACGACCAGGAGCTGCTGCGCGCCTCGCTGCGTACCGTGCTGTCGGCCGACGAGCGCATCGAGGTCACCCACGACGTCGCGAACGGCGCCGACGCGATCGAGGTCGTCCGCCGCCACCGCCTCGACGTGGTGCTGATGGACATCCGCATGCCCCGCATGGACGGCGTCGCCGCCACCGCGGAGATCGTCAGGATCGCGCCGGCGACCCGGGTGCTCATGCTGACGACGTTCGACGACGACGAGCTGGTCGTGGCCGCCATCCGGGCCGGCGCGAGCGGCTACCTGACCAAGGACGTCCGGCCCGCCGCGCTGGCGCAGGCCGTGTGTGACGTCGCCTCCGGCACGTCGGCGCTGGCCCCGGGCGTGGCGGCGACGATCCTCGATCTGGTACGGCAGGTGCCGATGCGCAAGGCGGCCGCCCTGGACGGCCTCACCCCGCGCGAGGTCGAGATCTTCGGCCTGCTCGCCCGAGGCAGATCCAACAGCGAGATCTGCGCGGAACTGGTCCTGAGCGAGAACACGGTGAAGTCGCACGTCCGGGCCGTCCTGCAGAAGCTGGACCTGCGCGACCGCGTCCACGCGGTGATCCACGCGTATGAGAACGGGCTGGTGGGCCGCAACGACCTGCCGGGCTGAGATTCCATCCTGCCGGGTGGTCCCGTCTCATACCGTGGGTTGATGCCCGGCAGGTGCCGCACGGCCTACCTTCGACGTCGTGCGATCCCTCCGGCGGTACTTCCCGCTCGTCATGCTCGCCGTCCTGCTCGGCTGGACGGCGCCGGCCCACGCCGCCGGTGAACGACAGGTCGACGCGTACCGATCCGTCTACGGGACGCCGGGTGTCGCGGCGGCCGTCATCGACAGGTCGTCGGTCGAGACGATCGTCCGCGGCCACGACGGCGACGGCAACGCGGTGACGGCGCGGACCCGGTTCCGGATCGCGTCGATGAGCAAGTCGATGACGGCCGCGGCCATCATGCTGCTGGTCGACCGGGGCCGCGTCTCCCTGGACGACCCGGTCGTGAAGATCCTGCGCGACTTCAGGATGGCCGACCCGCGCTTCACCGGGATCACCGTCCGCCAGCTCCTCAGCCACACCTCGGGGCTGTCGAACAGCACCAACAACGAGTACGTGTTCCCGCCGCCGCGTACCCCCGAGGAGATCGTGGGCCGGCTGGCCGACAAGACGCTCGCCGCCGATCCGGGCACCCGCGCGGAGTACCACAACACCAACTACTCGATCGCGGCGAGGATCGTCGAGGTGGTGTCGGGCAGGTCGTTCGACGACTTCCTCCGGGCCGAGGTGTTCACGCCGCTGGGCATGACCAGCACTGCCTCGACGCTGGGGTGCTCCGACGGCGTCGAGGGGCTGCCCTCGGCCTACCTGGTCGTGCTCGGGGTGGCCGTCGCGGCGCCGGAGATGCCGGGAATGTGTGCGGGCAACGGCGGCGTGGTCTCGACCCTGGACGACATGGTGCGGTGGCTGCGGTTCAACCAGGGGACCTCGGGGTCCGGGCTGCTGAGCGCCGCCTCCCTGGCCGAGATGCACACCCCGCAGCCCAAGGCGGGTGACCACGCCCTCGGCTGGCAGTCCCGCTCCGCCACGGCGGGCGCACCGCCGTCGCTGATCGGCCACGGCGGCACCCTGTCGACGTGGACCGGCGACATGGTCTTCTCGCCCAAGACCGGAGTGGGCGCGATCGTCCTCACCAACAGCGGCGGCGATCCGGGCCTCCTGTCGACCAACCTGCTCGCCGAACGCGTCGGCGCGGCCACGACGCCGATGAGCAACCCGCTCACCCTCGTGAACACGATCCTGCTCGGCATCACGGTGGTGATGGCCGCACTCCTGGTCACCGCGATCGTCCGGGCGCGCCGCTGGGCCGCGCGCCGCCGCTGGGGTGCGCGCCGGCCGTGGCTGGTTCCGCGCCTCGTGCCGCTCGCCCTGGTGACGGTGGTGGGCGCGCTGCTGCCGGCGGCGGTCTGGGGCGCGTTCGACCTCCAGTACTGGATCGTCACCGTCTGGCTGCTGCCCCTGCTGGCGTTGCTCGGCCTCACCTGTTGCGTGCTCGGGGCGGTCGCGCTCGCCCGGCGCCTCTGGTTCTTCCGCCGCGCCGTACGGAAGACCGCCGAGCCGTTACGGCCGGCCACGGCGGACGTCTGACCCGAGCCCGGCTAGGGCCGGTCGGCCCGGCAGCAGAACATCAGGCTGCGCTCAAGGCTGGAGCGGCTGTCCCAGGTGACCTCGCCGTCGCCCGAGGGGTTCACGGCGGCCAGGACCTTGCTGAGATGGACGCCCACGTCCCGCTTTCCCTCGGGGCCCTCGGCCAGCCCGACCTTGATCATGTCCACCAGGCTGTCCCACTCCGTCTCCTTGCACTGCGACCACCACAGGGTCGCGTGGGACTGCCAGGCGGCCACGACGCTCTCGTGCTCCGGCATGAGGTCGCTGGCCCACAGGGAACCGTTCGACCAGGTGAGGGCGAGGATGAGCAGATTAGCCAGGTAGTGGGCGTCCTTGCGGCGCTGGCTGGGGTTCTGCGGGCGGTAGCCGGGGATGGTCAGGTTGTCGCGCTGGTCCAGTTCGCGGAACAGGCGCATGGCGACCTCCTGCCACTGCGCCGGTACGTCGGCGAGTTCCCGCAGGAACATGACCACGGCCACGCGCGAGGAGACGGTGGCCCAGGACAGGAGGGTGCGCAGCAGGCCGTCGTTGGGCCCGGTCAGGCGCAGGCGCGACTCCTGGGTCACCAGTTCCCGCATGAGCGAGGCGATCAGCCTGGCGATCAGGAACTCCCCGAAGGTCGCGTGCAGGAACTCGTACGTGCACAGCTTCTCCTCGTCCCGCATCGCCTGGGCGCGGTGGACGAAGAAGAATCGGCCGAACGCCTCCTGTCCGGCGCTGAGCGGGGCCGCGAACGTGGAGTCCCTGGTCTGCCTGCCGACCAGCGTGACGAGGTCCTCGTCCACCTCCTTGCCGGTGGCCCACTGGCGGCCCCTGTTGAACATCGCGAACGCCACGACCGAGAGCCGGAGCAGCTCGGCCTCCACCCGGCCCGGCACGAGGTCACGCGGGAGGCTCTTCTCCAGCTCGCGTTCGGCGAACGTCTTCATCAGCCGCTCGTACAGCTCCGCGCGGCCCATGGTCTCCAGGTTCTTGCGCAGTTCGTTGCCGTCGGCGTCGTACAGGGCGAGCATCAGGAGCAGCAGCGGCTGCTCGGCCAGGTGCTTCTGGGAGAGCGCGACGCCCACCTCGAACGGCGCGAGCGCGGCCTTGCCGAAGTACTCGGCGTTGGTGGCGTTCCACACGTCCAGCCAGGCGCGTATCTGGTGGGGCTGGAAGGGTTCCAGCCTGGCCACCATGGCCGTGTCGGGGAAGCGGGCGAGGTTGGCGACGGCCGTGCGCGAGGTGACGATCACCGCGACGGCGCGGCCCATGTCGGCCTCCCTGCGCTGGAAGAGCGCCACCTTGGCCAGGTAGTCGGAGTGGCGTACGCCGGTCGCCTGGAGGAGCTCGTCGAAGCCGTCGAGCATGATCACGGGCAGTGCCCCGGCGGTGGCGGCCGACCTGCTCAGCGCGGGCCACGCCATCCGCTCGCCGCTCTGCTGGCAGATGGCCTGCTCCACCTGCTCCTGCACCTCGACGGTCGCCGACACCTCGCGTAACGGGACCCGGATGGGCAGGAACGAGGACTCCGACAGCCGGGCAGCGAGCATCTTCGTCAGCACCGACTTCCCCGCGCCCGGCTGTCCCAGCACCATGAGCGGAACCGTCGCGGCCATCGGGCTGGTGAGGAACCCCGCGATGTACCCGGGCAGGTCGGTGCGGATCCTCGGCTTCTGCCACCAGCCTTCCAAGGTCGGGTCGTCGCCTTTGTCCGCCTCGGCGATCCGGAAGCACGGGGTGACGTAGGCGCTCTCCAGCGTCGGTACGCCCAGCCCGTCGGGCAGGTCCCCGGTCTGCGCGACGGGTCGGGTCAGCACCGCACTGTTCAGCCGCTGGAAGGTCGTGAGCTGGTCGGGGAGGATCTCCGTGGAGGCGACCATCGAGACCAGCCGCCCCAACTCCGCCAGACCCACCCGGGTGGCCTGATGCTCGACCATGCTTGCCCAGAGCGCGAACTCCGGCACATCTACGGAAAGGCTCCGGTAGCGGTCGGAATAGCGCTGCGTGGCCCGGAGGACCAGATGATGCCCCAGCGCGCGGCTTGTCCGCTCCTGCTCGGCTCCGTTGAGGCCCTGCCAGACGCTCGTCCCGCGCACGAACACCATCAGCACCCGGCTCAGGCTCTGGTAGTAGCTCTGGATGATGTTGAGCGTCTCCTCGAAGGGCTGCTCGGGCGAAGGGCAGACCGGGACAACCAGCTCACGGGCCTGCTCGCGTTCTGTCCGGCCGACCGGTTTGATCCGGGTATGGGCTATTTCCTGGCCGTTGTGGCTGAGCTCCAGGTCGCGTACCGAGAAAGGGAGCTGCGTCTCCTGGACGACCTCGGAGAAGGCCGTGACGACGAGGATGGTGTGGGCGGCCTCAATCCTTTCTGTCCGGGAACGCCACTGCCTGCCCGCCCGCCAGTCCTTCCAGCGGGACAGGAGGTCGTTGCCGACCTTGGTGAGCTCGTTCTTGGCCTCGATCAGGTCCCAGACTCCGAGCGTGCCGACCCCGAGCAGGGTGTCCAACGCCTTGATCGCCGGATCCTGACCGCCCAGGAGCCGGACGGCGTCGCTGTAGCGGTATCCCCGTCTCATGCCCGGGATGGTAGATCACCTCTTGGGCGACAGATCAGGAAATGAACGCCTTTCTGGTACGGCCGGCTACTTCGGCAGCCGACGGGGCGGCGTGTGGATGTCGAACGGCAGATGCCGCTGCGCCAGGATCGAATGCGGCGGCGTGTCCGCGCCGATCAGCCCGAGGCGTTCGAACACCCCGAACCGCGCCGACTCCGCCACCAGATACCGGGGCCGCATCACCGGGTGCCAGATGCTGTAGACGCCGACCCCGCCGCCCCGCCGCCGGTACCAGCCGTCCATCGGGTGGGTCAGCCGTTCGAGCCAGTCCGGTTCGCCGGCGAAGCCGTCCAGCACATCAGGCGGTTCGGACATCTCCACGGCCTCGCACCGCGCGTCACCCGCGTCCAGCCGCCAGGTCGCCGGTCGTCCGGTCCAGTCGGCGCCGATGCGGATCCGGTCGCGCCGCCAGGGCATTCCCCACAGATGCTGCGGAATCGCCACAACCGGATGATCAAGGCTCGTCCCGAAAAACCAGACCCCCGGCCTGCCCCGTGCGGTGACATAGGCGCGATAGTTGATCTGACCGCAGTCGATGCCGACCTGCGGCAGGAACCGGAAGTGAAAGTCCCGATCCCGGAACGCCACCGCCGAGACCAGGCTCCCCGGCCCGTCGGCGAAGTCCAGCGTCATCGGAACGAACCCATGAGGCAGGTGGCGGGCCAGCGCCTCGGCGTCCACCCGGTAGCTGATGATGGCGAAGTCGTCCAGATCGGTCCGCGCGTGATACCAGCGCGGCCGCGGCCGCGGTGTGCCGGCGAAGCTCATGATCCCGAACCTTACGAAACTCTGGTGTCCCCGGACACGTGATCACGCCTCAGCGGGCCGGGAGAACCTCATCTCGGCAGCGACACGGCGGACCAGCAGACCTCTCCGGTGGAACGTGGTCAGGTATCACCACTAGACCTAGCGCAGGGAGGTGTGCAGCATTTCGCCGGCCTTGTGGTAGCCGACGCGGGCGTATACGCGGCCGGCTCGGTCGTCGGCGGGGGTGAGGAAGGCGGTCGTGATTCCGTTCGCGGCGCCGGCTCGGGTCAGGAGGGCGGTTACGGCGCCGGCTATGCCTCTTCGGCGGTGGGAGGTGGCTACCGCTATGCCCGCCACTTCGGCCACGCCCTCGTGGGGGCCGCCGATCTGGCCGGCGCCTACGGGGGTGCCGGTGGTGGTGTCGGTGGCCACGGCGACCACGCCGCCCAGGCCCAGGATGCGGCGCATGCGGGCGACATCGTGTTCGGTCGCGTCGGGGGCGTCGAAGGCGGCGTTCATGACTCGGGCGGCTTGCCAGAGGCCCTCGTCGGTGGTGACCGGTGCGACCTCGATCGCGGGGTCCACCTGGGCGGACTGGACCGCTTCCGGGGTGCACACCAGGAGCGGGTAGCGGCCCTCTGTCTCGAAGCCGGCCGCCGTTACCGCGGCTTCCACCTTGGGGGCGGCCTGCGGTACGTACTCCAGCCTTGGCACGCGGGCGTGCTCGTGGAAGAGCGTGATCAGCGCGCCGACCTCGGCGGGGGCGGGGGCGACGTCGTCGTCGGGGACGGCGTAGTTGAACGGCAGCGCGTCGTCGTGCTCGTCGAACCGCACCGTGAACGGCCCGGCCCGGCGTGCCCCCTCTCCGGCTATCGACCTGAGATAGGCGTGGACGGCGGCGTCAAACACGTGGGTTCCTCCCCCGATGTACCGATGACCGGCACAAAATAGGTCTCCCGGCCCGTCTGCGGCAACTGGTTTTCCAGGCCCTAGACGCCCTCGTAACGCCAGATCCATCCGATGTGCCGCAGGCCGAGCCGTTCCGCCACCCGCTGGGAGGAGCGGTTGTCGGCTGTGGTGCTGTAGAACAGGCGCGGGCAGTCCGGGGTCAGCAGGTCGGCCCAGGCGGCGGTGGTCGCGGCGGCGTACCCTCTGCCGCGGAAGCCCGGTGCGGTCCAGGTGCCCGCCTCCGCTCCGGCGGCCGTGCGGTGCGGGGTGTGGCAGATGGAGACGACCTGACCGGCCGAGACGACCATCGACCAGGGGGCTCCCTGGCCGCCGGCGACGAGTTCCGCCCATTCCTCCGGCTCCCAGTTGCCCGGCCTCAGGTCGCGGACCAGGCCGGCGTCGGCGGGGCGGTCGGAGCGGAGCACGTCCACGGGCACGTCGCAGCGTACGGGCGGGGCGACCAGATAGCAGGGACCGCCGGAGACCGTGGCGCCGGGGGCCGGCATGGGCGGGCGGCCCTCAGACGGGGGAGGGGTGCTGGCGAGGCGGTCCAGGAGTGCCTTCGCCGTCTGCTCGGGAAGCGTCTCGGACACCGCCGCCGCCATCGTGCCGTCCCTGGCGACCGCCACGGCCAGGTCCTCGCTGACGCCCCGGATGCGGTCGTGCTCGTCGATGTCCCAGCACACCCGCATCTCGTGGCGGAGCAGTTCAAGATCCGTCATGGCCCTCGATGGTAGGGCGCTCACGGGGACGGCCGTCATGGCCATCGATGGTACGGGCGCGGTGGCCGCCCCCGGGGCGGTATGGCGCAGTGGCCGTCGCCGGGTTGTGCCGGATGGTGGCCGGCCCTGGGGTGGTGGCCGTCGCTGGGTGATGCCGGGAGGTGGCCGCTGCGTGGCGTGGTGGCTGTCGCTGGAGTGGTGGCCGGCCCTGGGGTCGTGCGGCGTGGCGGTTGGTTTTTTGGGGTGGTACGGCGCGGCGGCCGACCCTGGCAGGGACGGCCGCCGCGTGGTTCAACGGGTCACTTCTGCGGAGGCATGCTCGGCACCGAGACGGTCACGCTGCCGAGGGAGCCCCACACCGACCACATCTGGATGGTGTAGTCGCCGCCCACGCGCAGCGGGCCGAGCTCGCGGCGGCCGTTGGCGCGCAGCACGTCGCGGAAGAGCAGCCGGGTCTGGTCCTTGTTCCAGATCTCGAACCAGACGCCCGCCTCCCAGCCGGGGGAGCCGGACTGGAAGTTGAAATTGGCCAGGTCGAGCTGGACCCACTGGTCGGCGGTGCCGGAGAAGGTGATGCGCTGCTCCTTGCCGACCCGGTTGAGCTGGACGAGCTTGCCGGGGCCGTCGATGTCGACCTTGCCGAGGTCGGTCACCGAGTTGAGCAGTACGCGGGCGGCCAGCAGGCCGTTGGAGGCGATCGGGGCCACCTCGACCTCGTACGTGCCCGCGGTGGTCAGGGTGGGAACGGGCAGACGGTAGATGGGCTGGACCTGCGGGTGCCCGCCCTGGTACTGGGCGACCACCTGTCCCGACGGGTCGCGGACGATCAGCTTGCTGTGGAAGCCGCCCCGCTCGCCCGAGCTGCCGGGCAGGTAGATGCCGACGGTGAGGTTGTCACCGACGTTGCCGGTGAAGGTGTAGCAGTTGCCCTGCCCGGGGGCGGGGCTGTTGACGTCGTGCTCGGCGCCGTCGACTGCCAGCGCACCCGAAGGCTGGCAGGCGACGGCCGCGCTGCGCGCGGCGGCGGAGGCGTCGGCGTGTGCCATGGTGCCGGCGCCCAGGATCGTCAGCGTCGCGGCGACGGCGGCGACTCCCGCACGACCGAGCTGTCTCGTGTGCTTCAAGCGTCCTCCTGCGTGCATCCCGTGGCCCGCGGGGTGCGGGCCACCGCTTCATGATCAAGATTCAGCTTGACTTACGATCCGCCGACAATCAAGAAACTTTCCTAAAGATTCTGGCGTCGCCGCAGGTAACAGAGGGTGATCCTTCAGCTTTGCCCGCAGGTCCAACGGGCCCGCCGTCAGCCAGGCGCCCAAGGCAGGGCCAGCGGGAATAGCAGGGACCGCGGAGTGGCAGGGACCGCGGAGTGCCGCCGGGGTGGGCACTCCACGGAAGGACAGAGGTGGGGGTTAGTGCAGGGGGCGGGGGAGGCGGATGGTGATCAGGTGGCTCTTGACGCCCGAGTCGATCAGTCGTCCGTCCTCACCGAACGTGCCCAGACCGAAGTCGTTGTCGTTGGCGATCACCAGCGTCCTCGGGTCGAGCAGCGTCACGCCCTCGATCTTGCCGGGCAGCCCGGGAATGGCGGCCAGGTCGACCGCGAGCTCCTTCTTGGCCGGCTTCACCGAGGCGGGCAGCGCCGACTCCAGCGACGGCTTCGTGGCCGGGTCGTCGTGCGGGCCGCCGGCCAGGTTGGTGGCGCGGCGCAGGTCGACGGTGTAGAGGCGGGCCACGGCGTCGGTACGCTCCTGCAGCAGCAGGCGCCCAGGCGACAGCACGGTGAGTGCGGAGATCTTCATGTCGCCCTGCTCGGCCTTGGGGTCGAAGGTGGCGACGTTCTCCATGGTGTGGGCCCACTCGCCGTTCGGCCGGCCGCTGCGCAGGTCGACGCGCAGGATGCGGGCGGTGTGCGAGGCCTTGCCGGTCTTCTTGTCCGGGTTGGCCAGCGGGCTCTGCAGCGACACGTACAGCGCGTTCTCACGGCGCGAGAGCCCGACGGCCTCGAAGCCGCGGTTCTGCTGCCGGGTCGCGAGTACGGCGGGCAGCGTCTCCTTGACCGGATACTTGGCGCCCTTCAGCCCGAGGCCCTTCGGCACGTAACGGGTCAGGATGCGTCCGTCGGAGCCCGCGTGCACCAGCGACGGCGCATACTCGTCGACCAGCCAGAAGCCGCCGCGCCCGTCGGGCACGATGTCCTCGGTGTCCAGGCCGCCTGGGTCGTAGGCGAGCGCTTCCTGCCCGTCCCAGGAGTAGGGGACCTCGTCGTGGCCGGACTGGTTGGACAGGCCGGTGATCGGGGTGCCGTCGGTGTTCTTGAGCGGGATCGTCCTGGTGATCGCGGCCTTGCCGTTCCTGACGGACACGCGCACGATGGCGGGCGCGAACTCCGGCACCGGGAACGTGCGGCGCTTCTCGCCGTTGATCTTCGGCTCGCCGTTGGGGCCGCGGTCGGTGACCATCCAGTAGTCGCCGCGCCGCCCGGCCGGGTACAGGCCGCTGCCGATCCCGCCCAGCTTCACGCCGCGGTCGTCCTGGACGAGGCCCTTCTCGAAGTCGGCCAGCGCGGGCGCGGGCAGGACGACGTCCGAGGTGACCTTGGGGCGCGGCGCCGCCTGTGCGGGGGCGGCCGCGAGGGTGGTGAGGGCGGCCGCGGCGGCCAGCCCGGCGATCATAGAACGGGACACGACGCTTCCTATCGATCAAAGTGTGGCGATGGCACCCGGAAGCTAGCGATGTCCGGCGTCCAACCGCTGAAGCGCGGATGAACGGCCCCTGACGCGCGCGGGAGCAAGACAAACTTCTTCAACATTGAACCGCTTTCCCGGCTCCGCCCGTTGTGCTCGTTGAAAGGAGCAGTCTCATGGTCGAGGTCATCGGCGCGGGCATGGGGCGGACCGGCACCTACTCGCTGCGCCTGGCACTGGAAGCGCTCGGGTACCGGCCCTGCCACCACATGTCGTCTCTGGGCGAGCACGAGGAACTGATCCAGAAATGGGAGGCTGCGGTGCGAGGTGAGGCGGTCGACTGGGCGGACCTCCTGACCGGCTTCCGCGCCGCCTGCGACTGGCCGGCCTGCTCGTTCTGGCGGGAGCTGGCCGAGGCGTTCCCGAAGGCGAAGGTCGTGCTGACCGTGCGCGACCCCGCCCGCTGGTACGCCAGCGCGAACCGCACCATCTACCACTTCATGTCCCGCCAGCCGGGACTGCGCGGCCTGGTCATGCGACTGGAGGACGCCTTCTACCCGTCGCTGGCCAGACGCCGGGCGCTGGCCCAGCGGCTGATCTGGCAGGACACCTTCGGCGGCCGGTTCGGCGAGCCCGAGCACGCCATGGAGGTGTTCCGCCGTCACAACGAGGCCGTCCTGGCCGAGATCCCCGCCGACCGGCTGCTGGTCTTCGACGTGCGCGAGGGCTGGGCGCCGCTGTGCGAGTTCCTGGGTACGGCGGTGCCCGACCACCCGTTCCCGCACGTCAACCAGGCCGAGTCGTTCATCAGGACGGCCGCGTTACGCCGCCGCAGGGTGCTGACCCTGCGCAAGGTGGCCCCCGAGGAGGGATCCGCGATCAGGTGAGCGCGGCCAGGCGAGCCCGTGATCGGTGGGCGCGGTCTGATGAACGAAAGCTGGTGAGCAAGATCCGGTGAGCAAGATCCGGTGAACGAAAGCCGGTGAGCAAGATCTGGTGAGCGCGGTCAGGTGAGGAAGGCCAGTGCGTCGGGGGCGAAGCGGCGGTCGGTGAACGTGGCGCTGTGGCTCCGTCCCCGGTAGACGGTCAGGCGGGCGCCGGGGATGCCCGCCGCCGTCCGCCTGGCCAGCTCCAACGGGTAGACCACGTCCTTCTCGCCGTGGATGAGCAGGGTGGGCGCCTTGATGTCGGCCAGTCTGCCGCTGAGGTCGAAGCCGTCCTCGGCGTTGAGCATGGTGGCGGCGTCGGCGTGGTCGGCGCCGCCGTCCGACAACCAGAGCAGGCCCGACAGGAACGCGCGGGCGAGGGGAGACGGGGTGAGGAGTCCGGCCAGTGCCGGGCTGGGCCGCCTGCCCTGGCGGGCGCGTTCGATGTAGGCCCGCTGGGCGCGCCTGCCGATCGGGCCGAGCGTGCTGGCCGTACCGGCGAGGACGAGGCGTTCGACCAGGTCGGGGCGGTCGGCGGCGAGTTGCTGCGCGAGGGAGCCGCCCGTGGACAGGCCCAGCACGCGGGCGGGGCCCTCGAAGCCGCCCGCGTAGAGGGCGGCGAGGTCGGCCATGGTCGTGTCGTGCGCCAGCCCCGGCGGGCGGTTGAGCAGATGGACGGTGAAGCGCTCGGCGAACGGCCTGAGCATCCGCATCGCCGACCAGCGGGCGAGCCCGGCGGGCGTGGCCGCCTGGGGCGTGAACAGCAGCACGACCAGGGGCGGGCCCTGGCCCACGGTGAGGCGCGGCAGGTCGTCCCGCATCGTGGTTCCTCCATATGAACGATTTGGTTTTTTGTTTATAGTACGCCTACAGAAGCGGATGACCGAATGTTGATATTTCGGGCATGGGGAGCAATATGATCACCGGCAGCAACCCCACACCCCGGAGATCACATGCTGCGCAAGCCCTGGTTATCCGCCGTCATGGCGATGGCCGTCGCGATCATGAGTGCTCCCGCGGCCTCCGCACGGGCCGCCGAGGAGCCGAAGACCGTGACGGTGAAGGCGTCCGCCGACACCTACGTCAGCGAGACCAGCCCCACCGCCGACCACGCGGACTTCACCTGGATGTCGGCCTTCGACGGACCCGGCAACGAGCGCTTCGGACTGGTGCGCTTCAACGTCGCCGGCATCCCGGACGGAGCCGAGGTCAAGGCCACGCTGGAGATCCACTCCGTGCGCACCACGGACACCGAGCTGGCCGTGCGCACGACCACGTCCGCCTGGGACGAGCACGTCCTGTACACCAACCGGCCCACGCTCGGCGCCACCGTCGGCACCGCGACCGGCTTCACCGCCGGACGGCAGGCCAAGATCGACCTGTCCGGCACGGTGACCGGCGACGGGACCTACGCCTTCGCCCTGACCAGCACCGGCGGCGCCCAGGGCGTCTTCCACTCCTCGCGTGCCACCGCCACGGGCGCCGTCCCGCCGCGCCTGGTCATCACCTACACCGCCGCGGAGAAGCCGCCGGTCCCCGCCGGGCCGCTGCCGTTCGACCTCCCGGCGATCAGCACGCTGCGGGCCTCGGCGAAGAAGGTGTTCGCACACTACTTCACGCCGTACCCGATCTCGCTGGACAACAAGGCGGGCGCCGAGGACTACTACGCCCGCAACTACCTCAACCCGGCCGGAGAGGGCGGCAAGCACGCCGCGTACGGCGGGCTCCTGCGCGACCGCCCGCTGCCCAGAGCGCCCAAGACCGGCGACTGGCAGCTCGCCGACATGGAGACCGAGATCCGCCTGGCCAGGACCGCCGGGCTCGACGGCTTCACCGTGGACGTCCTGTCGTTGACCAGCCAGCACTGGACCCGGCTCAAGCTGCTCGTCCAGGCCGCCAAGAACGTCGACCCAGGCTTCAAGATCGTCCTGATGCCCGACATGAACGGCCTCAAGGGCGTCACCCCCGCCCAGCTCGCCGCCTCCATGGCCGAACTGGCCAAGAACTCCACCGTCTACCGCCTGGCCGACCAGCGTCTGGTCGTCTCGCCGTTCAAGGCCGAGAACCAGCCGGTCTCCTGGTGGAAGGAGTTCATGGACACCATGCAGGCCAAGCACGGCGTCAAGGTGGCGTTCGTGCCGGTCTTCCTGAACTTCTCCACCCACGCCAAGGCGTACGCGCCCATCAGCTACGGCTTCTCCAACTGGGGCAACCGCAGCCCGGCGCAGCAGGGAGGCATCGCCGCCAACGTCAAGCTCGCCCACGACCTGGGCAAGATCTGGATGCAGCCGGTCGCCGTCCAGGACGAGCGGCCCAACCAGGGCATCTACGACGAGGCCAACAACACCGAGAACCTCCGTGTGACGTGGGACAGATCGATCGCGGGCGGGGCCGACTGGGTGCAGCTCACCACCTGGAACGACTTCTCGGAAGGCACCCAGTTCACGCCGTCCACGCACAACGGCGGCGCGTACCTGGACCTGACGTCCTACTACCTGACCAGGTTCAAGACCGGCAAGACGCCGGCGATCGTGCGCGACACCGTCTACCTCACGCACCGCCTGCAGAAGGCGGCGCAGCGGCCCTCGGGCGGCGCGCAGACCAAGTTCATGGTCCCGAGGGGCGGCACCAGCACGCCGCGTGACACCGTCGAGGTGCTCGCCTTCCTGACCGGGTCGGCCACCGTCCAGGCGGTCATCGGGGGCGCGGCCAAGAAGGCCGACGTCGCCGCCGGGATCACCGCCACGACCTTCCCCCTGGCGTACGGCAGGCACAGCGCCTCGATCGTGCGGGCCGGGAGGACCACCGCCAAGGTCGTCTCCCCGTTCGAGGTGAAGGCCGACCTGCCCAACCAGGACCTGCAGTACGTGGCCGCCACCAGCGGCCGTCAGTCCTGACCCGGGCGTGAAGGGGGCCCGCCCCCCGGCCCCCTTCACCTTGGGTTCACCGGCGGCGCTGGGTGACCAGCGCGAGCACCGCCGCCCCCGCCATGAGCACCGCCCCGATCCCCGCGACCGTGGTGAGCCCGCCGGTGAACGCCTCCCTGGCCATCCCCAGCACCCGCTCGGACCCGTCCGACCCGGCGACGGCGGCGGCCAGGCTCTCCCGGACCCCTTCTGAGACGGGCACGCCGTCCACGCTCGGCGGCAGCCCGCCGCGGTACACGGCGGTCCCGACGCTGCCCAGGACCGCGACGCCGAGCGCGAGGCCCAGTTCGCCGCTGGTCTCGCCGAGCGCCGAGGCCGCGCCCGCCTTCTCCGGCGGCGCCGCCCCCACGATCAGGTCGGTGCTGAGCGCGCTGACAGGTCCGGAACCCACGTAGAGCAGGAAGAAGGCCGCTATCAGCAACAGCGGCGTCGCCGCGGTCACCTGCGTCATCAGCGCGTACCCCGCCGCCGTCAGCGCGAGCGAGCCGGCCAGCACACGTCCCGCCGGGATCCGCCTGGCCAGCAGCGGCGCCGCCATGGAGGTCACCACCAGGCCGATCGCCGGCGGCAGCAGCCACAGGCCCGCCCGCATGGGCGTCAGCCCGGTGACCAGTTGCAGGTACTGCGTGACGAACAGATAGACGGCCCCCATCGTGGCCAGGCTGATCAGCATGATGAGCAGGGCGCCGAGGAAGGCCCGGTTGGCGAACAGCCTCAGGTCGAGCAGGGGGTCGGCCAGCCGCCGCTGCCTGCGCACGAAGGCCGCTCCGGCCGCCAGCCCGGCAGCCAGGGCGATCAGGGGGAGGGGACGCGGGCCGTACACGGGCAGCTCCTTGATCGCGAAGGTGATCGGGAGCAGCGTCGCCAGCGACAGCAGGACGCTGGGCAGGTCCAGCCGCCCGGCGCCCGCGTCGCGGAACTCCGGCAGCAGGAACGGCCCCGCCGCCAGCAGCACCGCCATCACCGGCACGCCCAGCAGGAACACCGACCCCCACCAGAAGCTCTCCAGCATCACCCCGCCCACGACCGGCCCCAACGCGATGCCCACCGAGAACATCGTCGCCCACACCCCGATCGCCAGCCCCCGCTGCCGCGGATCGCGGAACATGTTGCTGATCAGCGACAGGGTGGACGGCATGATCGTGGCGCCCGCGACACCGAGCAGCGTCCTGGCGGCGATCAGCATTCCGGCGCTGGTGGAGTAGGCGGCCAGCACCGACGCCGCCCCGAAGGCCGCCGCGCCCGCCAGCAACAGGCGGCGGCGTCCGATGCGGTCGCCGAGCGTGCCCATCGTCACCAGGAACCCGGCGATCATGAAGCCGTAGATGTCGATGATCCACAACGTCTGGGTGCCGGACGGGGCCAGATCCGCGCTCAGGTGCGGGACCGCCAGGTGCAGCACCGTGACGTCCAGCGACAGCAACAAGGTGGGCAGGGCCAGGACGGCCAGCCCGATCCAGTCCCTGGGACCGGCTTTCACGTCAATCTCGGTTCTCATGCGGGCAGGGTGGCCCCCGGCGCTGACGGTCGGCTGAGGGCCGGCTGAGGGTAGGTTGGGAGCCATGCGTTTCGGGGTGCTCGGGCCGCTTGAGGTGCGGACGGACGGCGGCGAGCAGGTGCGGGTCCCCGAGGCGAAGGTCCGCATGCTGCTGGCCTGCCTGCTCGTCGAGCCCGGCCGGCCGGCCTCCGCCGACCGCCTGGCCGCCGACCTGTGGGGCGAGGACCTGCCCGGCGACCCCGCCAACTCGCTGCAGGGCAAGGTCTCACAGTTGCGGCGGGCCCTGGGAGTCAAGGACCTCGTGGTGTACGGCCCCGCCGGCTACCTCCTGCGGACCGGCCCCGAGTCCGTGGACAGCGGCCGCTTCACCGCCCTGCTGGCCAAGGCCAGGTCCGCCGCCGATGCCCGCGAGCGGGCCGTCCTCCTCCGGCAGGCGCTGGAGCTGTGGCGCGGGCCCGCGTTCGCCGGCTTCCGCGACGAGGCGTTCGCGCGGGGCGTCGTCGCCCGCCTCGACGAGCAGCGGCTGGTCGCGCTGGAGGAGCTGGCCGAGGCCCGCCTGCAGCTCGGCGAGCACGCGGCGCTCGCGGCCGAGCTGGCCGAGCCGGTCGCCGCCCACCCGCTGCGCGAGCGCCTGCGCGCGGCCCACATGCGGGCCCTCTACCTGGCCGGCCGCCAGGCCGAGGCGCTGGCCGCCTTCGCCGACCTGCGCGCCAGGCTGGGGGAGGAGCTCGGCCTCGACCCGGGGCCCGAGGTGCGCGCCCTCCACCAGGCCATCCTCGAACACGCCCCGCACCTGCGGCCGGGCCCCGCCCCGGTCTCCCCGTCGGAGCTGATCGGCAGGGAGGCGGAGCTGGCCGAGGTCAGGGCGAGGCTGGGCACGGCCCGCCTGGTCACGCTCACCGGCCCCGGCGGCGTCGGCAAGACCAGGCTCGCGCTGGCCGCCGCGGAAGGCCACGACGACGCGCTCGTGGTCGAACTGGCCGGACGGCACCGCCCGGGCGCCGCCGGACGACACCTCCCGGAGGCCCCGAGCCCGGCGGCCGCGAGCCCGGCGGCAGAAAGCGTGGGCGGGGTGAGTGCGGTTGAGGTCGCCGAGGCGGTCGCCACCGCGCTTGACCTGCGTGACGAGGCCCCCATCCCGCAGATTCCCGCCGCCGAGGTGCCGTCGATCACTCGGCGGCTGGTCGGCGCGCTGCGCTCGCGCGGGCCCCTGCTCGTCCTGGACAACTGCGAGCACCTCGTCGAGCCGGTCGCCGAACTGGTGGAGACGCTCCTGCGCGAGGTGCCGGACCTGCGCGTGCTGGCCACCAGCCAGGAGCCGCTGGCCCTGACCGGAGAGGTCCTGCTGGCCGTGCCGCCGCTGCCGACGCCGGAGCCGGACGCCGACCTCGCCACCCTGCGCGAGACCGCGGCGGTACGGCTGTTCCTGGCCAGGGCGGCCGCCGCCGCGCCCGGGTTCACGCTCGACGCGGGCAACGCCGCCGCCGTCGCGGCGATCTGCCGCCGCCTCGACGGCATCCCTCTCGCGCTGGAGCTGGCCGCCACGCGGGTGCGCGCGCTGGGCCCGCGCGGGCTGGCCGAGCGGCTGGACGACCGGTTCCGCCTGCTCGCCTCCGGCCGGCGCGACGCCCCCGCCCGCCAGCGCACGCTCCGCGCGATGATCGACTGGAGCTGGGAGCTGCTCGGCGAGCCGGAACGCGTGGTGCTGCGCCGCCTGGCCGTCCACGCCGGAGGGTGCACGCTGGAGGCGGCCGAGGAGGTCTGCGCGGGCGGGGAGGTGGCCGCGGAGGACGTCCTCGACCTGCTGTCGCGGCTGGTGGACCGGTCGCTGGTGGTGGCCGTGGACGGGGCGCGCTTCCGGCTGCTGGAGTCCGTCGCCGCCTACTGCCTGGAACGGCTGCGCGCCGCCGGCGAGCTCGACGAGGTACGCCGCCGCCGCGACGACCACTACGCGGACCTGGCCGAGCGGGCGGCGCCGTACCTGAAGGGCGAGGACCAGTGCTGCTGGCTCGACCGGCTGGACGAGGAGTCGGCCAACCTCAGGAACGTCCTGGACGAGGCGCTCAGCCGGGGCGCGGCCGGGCTCGCGGTGCGGCTGGTGGACGCGCTGGCCTGGTACTGGTACCTGCGGGGCCGCCACCGGGAGGCGTACCGGGCGACGGGCGCGGTGCTGGAGCTGGTCAGCGATGGCCGGGTTCTGGCCTGGCACACCGGGTTCGCGCTGCTCAACGCCGACGGCGAGCGGCGTTCCGAGCGCACCGGGCGCGCCCTCGACCTGCTCGACGGCGATCCGCCGGCGTGCGCGACGGCGGCCTGGTTCCTCGCCTTCGCCCACCTGGCCTTCGGCGACCTGTCGGCCAGCGAGAAGCTGGCCAAGATCGCCCTGGACGGCTTCACCGAGACCGGCGACGCCTGGGGTCTGGCCGCGGTGCTGGCCACCAAGGCGGGGCAGGCGACCTTCCGCGGCGACCTGGCCGCGCTGGAACGCCACGGCTCCGACAGCGCGCGCCGCTTCCGGCGGCTCGGCGAGCGCTGGGGCCAGGTCCAGATCGGCGAAACGCTGGGCTTCCTCGCCGAGGTCAACGGCGACTACGAGCTGGCCGCCGCCCTGCACGCCGAGGGCGTCAGGATCGCCGAGGAGGTCGGCCTGGTCCTGGACGTCTCCTACCGGCTGTCCGGCCTGGGCAGGATCGCCATGCTCACCGGCGACTACGAGGCGGCGGTGCGCCACCACGAGCGGGCGATGCGCATCTCGCGGGAGCGCTCGCACACGTTCGGGGAGCAGTTCGCCGAGATCGGCCTGGGCATGGTGGCCCGCCGCCAGGGCCGGCTCGACGCGGCGCACGCGCACCTGATCCGGTGGCTGGACTGGACCCGCGCGCTGGAGGCCGACTACGGCGCGGCCCTGCTCCTGGCCGAGCTCGGCTTCGTGGCCGAGCTGCGGGGCGACGCCGAGAAGGCCCGCCGCCTCCACGAGGAAGGGCTGGCCGCCGCGCGCGGCAGCGGCGATCCGCGTGCGCAGGCGCTCGCCCTGGAGGGCCTGGCCGGAGCCCGCTCGCTGGCCGGCGAGAACGCCGAGGCCGCCGAGCTGCTGGAGCGGGCGGCCCGGCTGCGCGCCGAGGCGGGCGCGCCGCTGCCCGAGGCGGAGCGCGCCGACGTCGAGCGCATCCTGGCCCGCATCCGCGGCTAACCCCCGGGGTTCCCCCGAGTGCGGGTCAGGGGTGTACCCGGATGTGGGCAGGTCGCCGGGTTCGGCAGGATGACGGGCATGAAGACGATGGTGCTTGCGGGTGGCGTCCTGGCCGCCGCGGTGTTGCTGACGGGATGCGGGCTGCAGAACATCGGCAAGCCGGCCAACCAGGAAAAGGTGGAGTACACGGTGAGCGACAAGGTGGTGAAGCTGCGCCTGGACTCCGGCTCGGGCAACACCGAGATCCGCGAGGGCTCCGGCGACACCGTCAAGGTCGTGGAGACGCTGAAGTGGAGCTCCGACAAGCCCAGGACCGAGCACAAGGTCGAGGGCGGCACGCTGGTCATGACCTACGACTGCCCCGCGGCCATGGACAACTGCAGCGTCGACTACAAGGTCGAGGTGCCCAAGGGGCTGCCGCTCGACCTTGAGACCGGCTCGGGCGACATCGCGCTCAAGGGCGTGACCGGGCCCATCGTGGCCAGTGTGGGCTCCGGCGACCTGGCGGGCACGGGCCTGCTCGGCAAGAGCGCCTCGGTGAAGACCGGCTCGGGTGACACCACGCTGAAGTACGCCGCCGCCCCCGACGCGCTCGACCTGGTCACCGGCTCGGGCAACTCGGTGATCCAGTTGCCCGGCGGCCCGTACGCGGTCCAGGCCGTGGCCGACTCGGGCGACGCCACCGTCACGGTGAAGAACGACCCGTCGGCCACGCGCAAGGTCTCGGTCAAGGCCGGCTCCGGCGACGTGAGCGTCCTGCCCGGCTAGGCCCCCGACGGCACCGGCGGGCCCTCGCTGGCCTGCACCAGCACGAAGCCCTGGCCCTGGAAGGCCAGTTGCATGGCCTCGCCGCTGCCCCGGCCGATCAGCGCGCTCGCCTTGAAGGTCCGGTTGACGCCGACGTGGAGCCCCGCGCTCCAGCAGACCGCCGACTGCCCGTCGGCGAACGTCGGCGCCTGCCCGGCGTCCAGCATGACCGGGCTGCCGTGGGCGGTCACCGCGACCCAGCCGGTCCCGGTGACCGTGGTGTTGAACAGCCCGCCCGCGGCCACGCCCGCGCCCTGCACCCGGTTGATGTCCCAGGTCAGTTGCGGCTCGAAGGCGAGCAGGTTGCGGCCGTTGACGGTCAGGCCCTCGTTCTCCAGGTAGAACAGGTGGATGTCGTCGGCGTTGTCGGCGAGGTAGAGCATGCCCTCGCCCTTCACGCGCATGAGCGGCACGCCCTCACCGGTCACGACCTTTTTGAACAGCTTGCCCACCCCGCCGGAGCCCTCGTAGTCGAAGGTCATCTGGCCCTGGAAGGCGACCATGGAGCCCTGGCGGGCCAGGACTTCCTGCGGCAGCCGTACCCTCAGCATCTTGGTGTTCTGCAGCGCGAAGGAGCCCTGCGCCTGCTGGGGGTCGAGGTTGCCGAAGAAGGAACTACGCATGTCCGGGTCAACGTGCGAAATCCGGCTTCGGTTCCCTCGACCCCCGCCTGTCAGTCCAGCCAGCCTTCCGGCAGCGGTTCCGGCAGCGGCGCGCTCGTGCGCAGGCTGCGGAACTCGCCCTGGTCGGCCGACTCCGTGATCGCGGTCATGATCTCCAGGACGTGCAGGCCGAGCGCGCCGGAGGCCCGGTGGGGCGTGCCGTCACGCAGCGATCTGGCCAGGTCCAGGACGCCCATGCCGCGGCCGACCTGGGAGCCCACGACGGGAAGCTCGCGCCAGTCCGCCTCTCTCGGCCCGCGCACGAGCAGCGGCCCGCCGAAGGTGTTGGGATCGGGCAGCGACAGCGCGCCCTCGGTGCCGAGGATCTCGATCCGCCGCCTCGGGACCGCCGAGTCGAAGCTGAACGTCGCCGACACCGACGGCCCGCCGGCCAGGTCGATCAGCGCGTGCACGTGCGTGGCCACCTCGACGGGGAAGCTCGTGCCCGCCCTGGGTCCCGCGCCAGCCACACGCGTCTCGCGCGCCCTGCGCGTGCTCCCGGCCACCCGTACGGCGGGGCCGAGCAGCGCCGCCAGCGCCGTGAGGTAGTAGGGCCCGAGGTCGAACATGGGCCCGCCGCCCCGCAGGTAGAAGAACTCGGGACTCGGATGCCACATCTCCGGTCCCATCCCCTGCACGGCCGCGGTCACGGCGACCGGCTCGCCGATGATCCCCGAGCGCAGCGCCCGCCCGGCCGACTGCAGCCCGGCGCCGAGGAAGGTGTCGGGCGCGCTGCCCACCCGCAGACCGAGCCCCGCGGCCTCGGCCAGCAGCTTCTCGCCCTCGTCCAGGCCGAGCGCGAGCGGCTTCTCCCCGTAGACATGCTTGCCCGCGCGCAGCGCCGCCAGGCCGACGGCCGCGTGCGCGGCGGGCACGGTGAGGTTGACCACGATCTCCACCTCGGGCAGCGCCAGCACCGAGGCCACGTCGCCCGAGACCGGCACCCCGTGCTCCGCGGCCACCGCCGCCGCGCGCGCGAGATCGAGGTCGGCGACGCCGATCACCTCGATCTCCGGGAAGCCGGCCAGGTTGCGCAGGTACGCGGAGCTGATCACGCCCGCGCCCACGATCGCCACGCCGGTCATCGCACCTCCAGCGCGCTGAGGTAGGCGTGGCTGCCCGCCAGCGCGTCGAAGATGTCGCCGTCGCAGGAGTCGAGCTCCACGATCCGCAGCGCGCCCGGCCTGGCCGAGAGGATCTCCGGCACCGGCAGGACGCCGGAGCCGACGGCCGTGTGCGGCTCGTCCTTCACGCCCGGCCCGTCCTTGACGTGCAGGGCCAGCACCCGGTCGCCGAGGCGGCGCAGCAGCGCGGGCACGTCGGCGCCGCCCACGTAGGCCCAGTAGGTGTCGACCTCCAGGAAGATCTCGGGGGCCAGCAGTTCGAGCGCGTGGTGGCCGTCGATCACCGGCTCGATCTCCCACCAGTGGTTGTGGTAGCCGATCCGCACGCCGTACTCGCGGCCCTGTTCCGCGAGGGCGAGCAGGCGCTCCGAGGTGCGCAGCAGGCCGTCGCGGGTGGTGAACTCCTCGTGCGGGATGCCGCCCGGGATGATCGCCAGCTCCGCGCCGAGCGTGACGATGGCCTCGAAGACCGGGCCGGTCTCCTCGCCGAGCAGTGCGTACGCGTGGGTGCTCGGGATGGCCAGGCCCAGATCGTCGCAGGTCGCGCGCATGCCCTGGGGGTCGTTCGTGGGGTCGAAGGGCTCGACCGCGCGGTATCCGATGCCGGAGATCCGGCGCAGCGTCGCGTCGCGGTCGGCGGACAGCGGGTCGCGGACGGAGTAGAGCTGGACGTTGAGGGGATTGATCATCAACTCTCCAAGGCAGGTGGCCGCTCCACCCATTCGACCACGCCGATAGCGTAGGCACGTGACCTCCCCTATCAAGCTCGACGTAGCTCCGGGCGCCGGCCTGCGCGGCGGATGCGGCTGCGCGAGCCTCGTGGTGCTGATCCTCGTGGCCATGGCGAGCATGTCGGCGCTGGGCGCGGGCATGACGACGTTCCAGACCGCGGTGACCCTGGGGTTGTTCGCCGGGCTGCCGATCCTGGGGCTGATCGGCTTGTGGATCTTCCTCAGGCAGGGCACGGCGGCCTGGCTGGAGGGGACGACGCTGGTCAGGAAGGTCGCGTACCGGACCGTGCGGGTGGACCTGACCCGGGCCACGCTCTCCTACACCGGCCACGCGCTCATCGTGCGCGACCCCGAGACGGGCTCGTTCCGGCTCGCGCTGCGCACCCCGCTGCCGGAGGATGTCGTCGACTTCCTCAAGGAGCACGCCGGCTCGCGGCGCCCGGACGTCAACCCCGAGGGGCCGGAACCGTCCGCGTGAACGTGTTGCGGTAGGCCAGCGGCGACACCCCGACCGCGGCGTGCAGGTGCTGGCGCAGCGAGACCGCCGTGCCGAACCCCGCCCGCCTGGCCACCTCGTCCACCGGCAGGTCGGTCGCCTCCAGCAGGTCCCGCGCGTGCCCGACCCGCTGCCCGGTCAGCCACTTGGCCGGGCTCAGCCCGGTCTCCTCGCGAAAGCGCCTGGTGAACGTGCGCACGCTCATCCCCGCGTGCGCGGCCAGCGTGGCCAGGTCGAGCGGCTCGCCGAGCCGGGAGAGCATCCAGGCGCGGGTGGCCGCGGTGCTGGTGCCCGCAGGGTCGGGCAGCGGCCGGTCGATGTACTGCGCCTGCCCGCCCTCGCGTGAGGGCGGCATCACGCAGCGGCGCGCGGCCCGGTTGGCCACCTCGCTGCCGAAGTCGCGCCTGATCACGTGCAGGCACAGGTCGAGTCCCGCGGCCACGCCCGCCGAGGTGAGTACGTCGCCGTCGTCGATGTAGAGCACGTCGGGGTCGAGCCTGACCTGCGGGAACAACGACGCGAACCGCGGCGCCTCCCGCCAGTGCGTGGTGGCCGGGCGACCGTCGAGCAGCCCGGCGGCGGCCAGCACGAAGGCGCCCGTGCAGATCGACATGACGCGCCGGTGACCCTGCAGCGCCTCGCGCACCCCGCCGGGCAGCGTGCCGTCGACCATCACCCGCCCGGCGTGCACGCCGGGCACGAGCACGGTGTCGGCGGTCTCGAGCACGCCGAGATCGTGGTCGGGCAGCACCGCGTACCCGGCGTCGCAGCGCACCGGCAGCCCGCCCGGCGAGCACGTCACGATCTCGTAGAGCTTCTCGCCGTCCGGCGTCTCGGCCACCCGGAACACCTGGCCGGGCACGCCGAGGTCGAGCGTGGCGAAGTGGTTGAGCACGAGGACCGCGACACGATGCACCATGGCCGGATTCTTTCACATATTGGCTCTCCGGCCACTTTCGCCGGGACGGCCGGACCGATCAGCATGAACCGGGTGAGAAGACTGCACCGTGCCTGGCTGGTGGCGGCCGTGGCGTTCGTGGCCATCCTCGGCGCCGCCGGCTTCCGCGCCACCCCCGGCGTCCTCATCGAGCCGCTCCAGCGCGAGTTCGGCTGGTCGACCGCGACGATCTCCCTCGCTGTCTCGATCAACCTCGTCCTGTACGGCCTGACCGCCCCCTTCGCCGCCGCCCTCATGGACCGCTTCGGCATGCGGCGCGTGGTCTCGTTCGCCCTGCTTCTGGTGGCGGCGGGCAGCGGCGGCACGCTGGCCATGACCGCGTCGTGGCAGCTCCTGCTGTTCTGGGGGGTCCTGGTCGGGCTGGGCACCGGCTCCATGGCGCTGGTCTTCGCCGCGACCGTCACCGACCGCTGGTTCGTACGGCACCGCGGCCTGGTCACCGGCGTGCTCACCGCGGCGGGCGCCACCGGGCAGCTCATCTTCCTGCCCGTGCTGGCCCACCTGGCCGAGGGACCGGGATGGCGGGCGGCCTCGCTGGCCGTGGCCGCGTGCGCGCTGGTCGTCGTCCCGCTGGTGTGGTGGCTGCTGCGCGACCACCCGGCCGACGTGGGCACGACCGCGCTGGGCGCCGAGCCGGGGACGGGCCGCGCCGAGCCGTCCACCGTCAACGCGGCCGTCAGGGCGCTGTCGGTCCTCAGGTCGGCCGCCCGCACCCGCCCCTTCTGGTTCCTGGCCGGCGGCTTCGCCATCTGCGGCGCCAGCACCAACGGGCTGGTCAGCACCCACTTCATCCCCGCCGCGCACGACCACGGCATGCCCCAGGCGACCGCCGCCGGCCTGCTCGCGCTGGTGGGGATCTTCGACGTCGTCGGCACCGTCGCCTCCGGCTGGCTCAGCGACCGCGTGGACTCGCGCATCCTGCTCGGCGTCTACTACGTGCTGCGCGGGCTGTCGCTGATGGTGCTGCCCGGGCTGTTCGCCGCCACCACCGAGCCGAGCATGCTCGTCTTCATCATCTTCTACGGCCTCGACTGGGTGGCCACCGTCCCGCCCACCGTCGCGCTCTGCCGCCAGATCTACGGCCCCGACGGCGGCGTGGTGTTCGGCTGGGTGTTCGGCTCGCACCAGGTCGGCGCCGCGATCGCCGCCGTGCTCGCCGGCCTCGCCCGCGACCAGCTCGGCGCCTACGACCTGGCCTGGTACGGCGCCGGCGCCCTCTGCCTGGTCGCCGCCGCGCTCTCGCTGGCCATCGGGAGGGGGTCGCGCCCGCGCGCCGATGCGTCGTCGGGCATCCTGGTCAGCGATGAACGACGAGCTTGAGCTGAGGGTCCTCCCGCTGGTGGTCAGGATCGAGCGGGCCACGCCGCCCGAGCGCACGGACGCGCTGGAGGCCGCCGCCATGGCCGTGCTGAGCGTGCTGGCCGACCCGGGGGAGTGGAGCGAGGAACTGCTGGCCTGGCAGGCCACCGGGAAGATCCGCAAGGTGGTGCGCCGGGCGCGCGGGGCGGAGTGGGCGCGGGTGCTGGCGCTGCCGGGCCGTACCGTCGAGCATCGGACGGCCGAGGTCCGCGTGCATCCGCCCGTCCCGCTCGACGGCTGGCCCAAGGACCTGTCCAGGCTGCAGGTGTCGGGCACCGACCTGGCCGACGCGCACGCCGCGCCGCCCGCCGTACCGCCGGTCCTGTGGGAGAACCCGGCGCTGGAGATGAGCGCGGGCAAGGCCATGGCGCAGGCCGGGCACGCCGTCCAGCTCGCCTGGTGGGCCAGCGGTCCCGCCGAGCGGGCCGCGTGGGCCGGTCGGGGGCTGGCCGTGTCGGTCCGCACGGCGCCCACGCGCGAGCGCTTCGACGAGCTGTCCGGCAGCGGGCTGCCGGTGGTGCGCGACGCCGGGTTCACCGAGATCGCGCCCGGCTCGTGCACGTTCGTCGCCGAAGCGCCCTGGCTGGTGGGCTCCGTCACACGCTAGAGCGGTTCCAGCACGCTGCTCTAGAGCGTGATGATGTCGGCCAGTACGCCGCCCTGCGTGGTGTGGCGGTGCGGGCCGGGGGAGTCGTAGACCACCATCAGGCGGCCGTCCGGCATCACCGCCAGGCCCTCCGGATGGTCATTGCCGATCCCGAACGGCAGCTCCGCGAGCGTCTCCAGATCCTGCGCGCCGACCACGTCCGTGTGCTTGCCCACGCGCCAGCGCACCACCCGGACCGGTCCGTCCAGGTCCATGCTCGGGCCGGTGAGCAGCAGCAGGTCGCCGTCGTAGGGGCACAGGTCCCGCACGCCCAGCCCGCCCAGGTCCAGGAAGTGCTTCTTGTACGGCGTCGCCAGCCGCAGCCTGCCCCGGTCGCCGGGGACCGGGTTCACCTCCAGCACCACCGCCCAGCCGCGCAGCACCGGCCCGCGCAGGCCCAGGAAGACCCGGCGGCCGATGACCGCGATGCCCTCGATGTCCAGGCCGTTGTCCTTGCCGGGCAGCGCCAGGAACGGGGCGAGGTGCTCGTCGTCCTCCAGGTGCCTGGCCATGTTGTCCTTGCCGGACATGATCTCGCCGGGCAGCGGGCTGTTGGTGACCGGGTCCAGCGGGAGGCGTACCAGGATGAACCGATTCTCCTCCCGCAGCACCGTTGCCAGCCGTCTCGCGGCCTTCTCCGGGTCCTTGGACTTGGCCTTGCGCCGCTTGAGGCTGTGGGAGCCGACGAGCCAGAGCTGGCCGTCGGTCCTGGCCAGGCCCTCGATGTCGGCCTCGTCGTGGCGGCCCGCGGGCAGGTCCACGTAGTCGGCCAGGTGGAAGGTGCGCTGGCCGTCGTAACGCTCGCCGTTCCAGGCGAGATGCTCGATCGTTGCGGTCTCGTCACCGGCCAGCCAAAGACCGGCGCCATCGTGGCGGACCGCGGACAGGTTGCTGTGGGTCAGGGTCTCCCGCGAGGCGGGATGGAATCGGAGCTCCACCTGGTGCACCCTGCCATGATGACACTTCCATAGCTTCTTGCACGCAATGGCTGGATTTGTCGTACGCTCCCGTCGTGCTCGATGGGGAAGGTGGGACCGTGGGTTCCCGTGTGACAACGGCGGACAAGCCTCAGAACGCCTCCCCGCCCAGGCGTTCCCGCATCGGCGACCTGCGCATGCGGGACGTCTACCGCGGGCTCGCCGTGCTCGCCGCGGTGGCGGTCGCCGCCGTCGCGGTCGTGCTCGCACTTCCCTCGCGGCCGGACGAGGTCGCGGATCGGCCGGTCGCCGCGCCATCGACCGCCCCGCCGACCTCGTCCGCCACCTTGGACGCCGCTGCCGGGCCGACCGGCGGCACCGCGCAGCCTTCGGGCGTGGCGCAACCCGCCGGTACGGCCGCGCCCGTCGTCACAGCGTCTGCCGCCGTATCCGCCACAGCGTCACCTACGGTGTCTGCCACGGCGTCCCCCAGCGTGTCCCCCAGTGCGTCCCCCACCGTGTCGGCTGCCGTGCCCGCGGTGCCCAGTGCCGCGCCGAGCGTTTCGCAGGCGGCGGCCCGGCCCACCCCCTCGCCCGGCGCGTCCCTGGCTCCCGGCTACACCGCCATGGAGGCCTTCTACGCCGACTCCCGGCTCCCGGAGGTGCCGGCCAAGCCCAAGAAGGCCACGCTGCCCAAGCCGGGCCGCCACGTGATCGCCGACAAGCGCAGCGGCGTGGCCGTACCCAGGCTGGGCAGTCCTTGGAAGCGGCACCGCGGCGCGCCGTACAGCACCAAGCAGGTGCTCCCCAAGCTGCGCGGCCGGGCCGAGCGCGGGCTGGTCGTCAGTTGCCCCGTCCCGATCGAGGCGCAGAAGGAGCCGCGCGACACCGCGCTGCTGGCCGCCCGCTGGACGCTCAACCACCACCCCAAAGGCGCCACCGTCCGCTGGATGACCTCACAGCCCGTGAAGGGCGGATGGGCGATGATCTATCAGGTCAAGTACGGCAAGCGGTCCTCGATGGCCGCGGTCGTCGTGCTGGACGGGGGAATGGCCAAGCCTGGACTGGTGTTCGCTTCGATACCGGACACGCAACGTAAGCGTTGGCGTGACATCTACCGCGTCGTCTCAGGTGCCCGTGTTCTAGGGTAGAGATCATGGATGCGGCGATTTGGGGGAGTGACGCCGTGGAACGCTCTGGGCCGCCACAGGATCAGGACAAGAACAAGCAGAAGCCCTGGCGCGCCGAGGGCCTCCCGGGCGGCTCGGGCAGTGGACGTCCCAAGATCAACTGGTGGCGCTTCGTCGTGACGTTGCTCGTGGTGTACGCGGGCTTCTTCCTGGTGTCGTCGTTCTTCGACAGCGAGCCGGTGGAGACGATCTCCTACACCGAGTTCACCAAGCAG
The DNA here is from genome assembly GCF_044456745.1 of Nonomuraea sp. NPDC050790. Taxonomy (NCBI): domain Bacteria; kingdom Bacillati; phylum Actinomycetota; class Actinomycetes; order Streptosporangiales; family Streptosporangiaceae; genus Nonomuraea; species Nonomuraea sp. NPDC050790. Next base: position 173,259 of record NZ_JBITGF010000002.1, read on the forward strand.
GTGACCTCGAACAACGTCAAGGACATCTCGGCCGAGGGCACGTCGGTCCAGGGAACGCTGAAGGCGGCGGCGACCGACCCCGACGACAAGAAGTCGTACACGAAGTTCGAGACCGAGATCCCGGTGTTCGCCAACACCGACCAACTCGACGCCCAGCTCAAGTCCGCCAACGTGAACATCACGTCGACGCCGGTCGGCGGGCGCGGGCTCTTCGTGAACCTGCTGCTGTCGTTGCTGCCCGTGCTGCTGCTCGCGGCCCTGTGGATCTGGGTGATGCGCCGCGGCGCCAGCATGATGGGTGGCGGCGGGCTGGGCGGGCTCGGCAAGTCGAAGGCGGCCAAGCCGATCGAGAGCTCCAAGATCCGGGTCACCTTCGACGACGTGGCAGGGATCGACGAGGTCGAGAACGAGCTGGTCGAGATCGTCGACTACCTGAAGGATCCGGGCAAGTACCGCAGGCTCGGCGCCAAGCTGCCCAAGGGCGTGCTGCTCGCCGGCCCGCCCGGAACCGGAAAGACGCTCCTGGCCCGCGCCGTCGCCGGTGAGGCCAACGTGCCGTTCTTCTCCGCCAGCGCCTCCGAGTTCATCGAGATGATCGTCGGCGTGGGCGCCTCCCGGGTGCGCGACCTGTTCGAGGAGGCGCGCAAGGTCGCCCCGGCGATCGTGTTCATCGACGAGATCGACGCCATCGGCCGCGCCCGCGGCGGCGCCTCCGGCCTCGGCGGGCACGACGAGCGCGAGCAGACGCTCAACCAGATCCTCACCGAGATGGACGGCTTCTCCGGCGCCGAGGGCGTCATCGTCATCGGCGCCACCAACCGGCCCGAGGTCCTCGACCCCGCCCTGCTGCGTCCCGGCCGCTTCGACCGGACCGTCCAGGTCGGGCTGCCCGACGCGGCCGGCCGCAGCGCCATCCTGAAGGTGCACACCCGCGGCGTGCCGCTGGCCGCCGAGGTCAGCCTCGACCAGCTCGCCAAGACCACGCCCGGCATGACCGGCGCCGACCTGGCCAACCTCGTCAACGAGGCGGCGCTGCTCGCGGCCAAGCGCGGCAAGGAGAAGGTCGGCACCGCCGACTTCGCCGACGCGCTGGAGAAGCTGCAGCTCGGCGCGGCCCGCAGCATCGTCATGCCGGAGGAGGAGCGGGTCAGGACCGCCTACCACGAGGCCGGGCACGCGCTGCTCGGCATGCTCCAGCCCGGTGCGGACCCGGTCAGGAAGATCTCGATCATCCCGCGCGGGCGGGCGCTCGGCGTCACCCTGTCCACGCCCGACACCGACCGTTACGCCTACGACGAGAAGTACCTGCGCGGCCGCATCGCCGGCGCCCTGGGCGGTATGGCCGCCGAGCAGGTCGTGTACGACATCATCACCACCGGCGCCGAGAACGACCTGGAGCAGGTCACGATGATCGCGCGGGGCATGGTGGGCAGGTGGGGCATGTCCGCCAAGGTCGGCCCGCTCACCATCCTGCCCAACGACGGCCAGCAGCCCCAGGCCTCTCCCGCCACCCTCGCCACCGTGGACGAGGAGGCCCGCCGGATCGTGGACGAGTGCTACGAGGTGGCGGTCCGCATCCTGTCGCAGAACCGCGACAAGCTGGACGGGATCGTGGCGGCGTTGCTGGAGCACGAGACGCTGGACGAGGCGGGCGCCTACGCGGCGGCCGGGGTCACGCGGCCGGTGAACACGCCGATCGAGGGGCCGCGCGCCAACGGCGAACTGCCTCGGGGAGCGGACGCGCCGTCCGGGCCCGCGCCGCTGCCGCAGCCGTCGGTGGACGGGTCGCCGATGCCGGAGACCGCCTCTTCCGACGTGTCCACCTCGAACGGCACCGCTCCCGAGGGAACCGCCGACGCCCCCGACCACAACCCCAAGCCCTAACCACCCGAACCACCCGAACCACCCGGGATCCCGGGACTCCTGGGTTCCCCGGACTCCTGGGCTCCAGGCGGTTCCGCAGCTTCTGGGCCCCCGGGTTCCGGGGCTCTCTGGGCTACCTGGGCTCCGGGCTTCCCGGGGCTACCTGGGCCTGGTTCTGGGGCTGCCTGGGTTTCGGGGGTCACATGCGCCCCTGGGACCGGGGCTCCTGGGTTCCCTTGCGGTTCCGAAGGCGCTTGAACTGCCGAGCCTGGATTCTGGATCGGCCCTGCTCAGCGCGCCAAAGTGGTCTATGTCGCCGTCCCCGGTGGTCCCTGGTCGTCTCGTGGGGTTGCGTGCGCGGGCCGTACCGCGTGGGGGTGGTTTTGAGGGCTCGGGTACGGCATGGCCTGGTTCTGGCCGGGGTTTTTGGGCTGGCCGTACCTGATGTAAGGGGTGTTGGTCGACAGTTAGGTCAATTCGGGAAATAGCTCGATAAAGCGCAGGGTAGGTCCCCCCGAGACAAACGATCGGGGGGACTTGTCGTGTCACTCAATGACGAGCTAATCGCACAACTGGGCGACTCCGGACTGCAGCAGATCGCCGGCCTGCTCGGCACCGACACGGCCACGGCGCGCAGCGTCGTCGAGGCCGCGACGGGCACCATCGCGGGCGGCATGGCCCGCAACGCCGAGAACATGGACGGCGCGCAGTCGTTGCGCAGCGCGCTGGACCAGCATGTGGACGCCGACCCCTTCAGCGGTGACGTCGCCAGCCTGTCGAGGGACGGGGAGGGCATCCTGGGCCACGTACTCGGCTCGCAGGGGACCGAGCAGGCGGCGCAGGGGCTGGCCCAGTTCGCCGGGATCAACTCCGGCACCATCATGAAGCTGCTGCCGCTCATCGCACCCATGATCATGTCGCTGCTGGCCAACCGGGCCTCCCAGCGGAACATGGACGCCGGAGCCGTGGCGAACGACCTCAACCAGGAGCAGGCCGGCATGCAGACCGGCGGCCTCGGCGACCTCCTGGGCGGGCTGCTCGGCGCCATCTTCGGCGGCGAGGAGCAGCAGGGCCAGCCGCAGCAACCGCCTCAGCGCCAGCAGCAACAGCAGCAACAGCAGCCGACCTCGGCCGCTCCTGGCACGTCGAACCCCGACTGGTGACCGGTAAGCTGGGGCGATGATCGTCCTCGCCTCAGCGTCACCCGCCCGTCTGGCCCTTCTGCGCAACGCCGGGCTCGATCCCAAGGTGATCGTCAGCGGCGTCGACGAGGACGCCTTCACCGCGCACACGCCCGCCGCGCTGAGCCTCGTGCTGGCGCGGGAGAAGGCGCGCGCGGTGGCGTCCGGGCTGGACGAGGGGCTGGTCATCGGTTGCGACTCGATCCTTGAGCTGGACGGCCGGCCGTACGGCAAGCCGGGCACGCCCGAGGAGACCGCCGCCCGCTGGCGGATGATGCGCGGCCGCACGGCCAGGCTGGTGACCGGCCACTGCGTCATCGACGTGGCGGCCGGGCGAGAGGTGGCCGAGACGGCGACCACGGTCGTCCGCTTCGGTGAGCCCACCGAGGCCGAATTGGCGGCGTACATCGAGTCGGGGGAGCCGCTGCAGCTCGCGGGCGGTTTCAGCATCGAGGGGCGCGGCGGGTGGTTCGTGGAGGGCATCGACGGCGACCACGGCAACGTCCTGGGCATCTCGCTGCCGCTGACGCGGTCGCTGTTCGCGGAACTGGGCCATTCCGTGACGTCCTACTGGCGATAGCCGCCGGGGGCTCCGGCCGACGAGGGTGATCTCATGAAGCAGGCGTTCGAGGATCTGGTGCACGAGGCCGCGTCCGCGTCGGTCGAGGGCTGGGACTTCTCCTGGCTGGAGGGCCGGGCCACGGAGGCGCGGCCGTCGTGGGGATACCAGCGGGTCATGGCCGAACGCCTGGCCGAAGCCACCGCCGCGCTCGACATCCAGACCGGCGGCGGAGAGGTGCTGGCGGGGGCGGACCGGTTCCCGCCGCTGATGGTGGCCACGGAGTCCTGGCCGCCGAACCTCGCCAAGGCCACCCGGCTGCTGCATCCGCGCGGCTGCGTGGTGGTGTCCGACCCCGACGAGCCGCCGCTGCCGTTCGCCGACGAGGCGTTCGACCTGGTGACGAGCAGGCATCCGGTGACCGTGTGGTGGGCGGAGATCGCCCGGGTCCTCGCGCCCGGGGGAACGTATCTGTCGCAGCAGGTGGGGCCGGAGAGTGTGTTCGAGCTGGTCGAGTACTTCCTGGGGCCGCTGCCGGCGGAGAACCGGCGGGCCAGGCACCCGGACGACGCCAGAGCGGGCGCGCAGGAGGCCGGACTCGAGGTGGTCGACCTCAGGTTCGAACGGCTGCGCACGGAGTTCTACGACATCGGGGCGGTGATCTACTTTCTCCGGAAGGTGATCTGGATGGTGCCCGGCTTCACCGTCGAGGGGTATCTGCCCAAGCTGCGTGAACTGCATGAACGGCTGGAGAGCGAGGGGCCGTTCGTGGCCACGACCACCCGGTTCCTGATCGAGGCTCGTAAGCCCGCGGCGGCCGGTTGAGGGTGGCCGTTGCGGCGGCGCGTTCGTCCGGCGTGAGAAGCGATCCCCCCGATCGGCGCCCGCCCGGGTCGGTGGGTGGCGTGGGGGTGGCTTGCCGTAACGGATGGTTGGGACGGCGAGCAGAGGCGGGACGGTGGCTTGCCGTAACGGGTGGTGGGGCGGCCAGTGGAAGCGGGACGGTGGCGTGGTGGGTTTTGTCGGCGGGGTGCGGCAACATAAGCGGTGTGCTATTGATCGACGTGGTCCGGGTCTCGGAGGCGGTGACGCGGACGTCGGCTCGGCTGGGGAAGGTGGGACACCTGGCCGAGCTGCTCGGCAGGGTCGGCCCCGACGAGGCCGAGATCGCCATCGCCTACCTGTCGGGCGAGCTGCCGCAGCGCCAGGTCGGGGTGGGGTGGCGGACGCTGCAGGACGTCCCGCCGCCACGGCTGGCCGCCACCGCCACGCTGACCCAGGTCGACGCGCTGCTGAGCCGGATCAAGGCCGTGTCGGGGCAGGGGTCGCAGGCGGCGCGCAAGGGGCTGGTGACGGAGCTGTTCGCGGGGCTGACGAGCCAGGAGCAGGCGTTCCTGACCCGGTTGCTCAGCGGTGAGCTGCGCCAGGGGGCGCTCGACGGGGTCATGATCGAGGCGGTGGCCAAGGCTTCCGGGGCGCCGTCGGCGGACGTGCGGCGGGCGCTGACGCTGCGCGGCTGGCTGCCCGCGGTGGGGGCGGCGGCGCTGTCCGGCGGGGTCGAGGCGTTGCACGCGTTCCGGCTGGAGGTCGGGCGTCCGGTCGCTCCCATGCTGGCGGGCAGTGCGGCCAATGTCGCGGCCGCCCTGGAAAAGGCTGGTTCGCAGCCCTCAGGCAGGCGCGCGACGCCGCCGGAAGCCGACTCGCCCGCGGTGGCGCTGGAGTGGAAGCTCGACGGGATCCGGGTCCAGGCGCATCGATCCGGCGACCAGGTGCGCGTCTTCACCCGGACGCTCGACGACATCACCAACCAGGTCCCCGAGCTCGTCGAGGCGGTCCTCGCCCTTCCCGAGCCCGACCTGGTGCTCGACGGCGAGGTGATCGCGCTGCAGCCGGACGGCCGGCCGTACCCCTTCCAGGTGACGGCGAGCCGGGTGGCCAGCAAGCTGGACGTCGCGCGGCTGCGCGAGCAGACCCCGTTGAGCGTGTTCTTCTTCGACGCGCTGCGGGCCGGCGGCCAGGACCTCCTCGACCTGCCCTACGCCGAACGCCAGGAGGCGCTCGCCCGCGCCGTCCCGCCCGGACTGCTCACCCCGCGCCTGGTGACCGCCGACGTGGCCAAGGCCGAGGAGTACTTCGCCGAGGTCGTGCGCGCCGGCCACGAGGGGCTCGTGGTCAAGACCCTCACCTCGCCGTACGCCGCCGGTCGGCGTGGCGCCGGATGGATCAAGGTGAAGCCGCGCCACACCCTCGACCTCGTCGTCCTGGCGGCGGAATGGGGACACGGGCGGCGAGAAGGCAAGCTGTCCAACCTCCACCTGGGCGCCCGCGACCCCGAGGGCGGCTTCGTCATGCTGGGCAAGACGTTCAAGGGCCTCACCGACGAGCTGCTCGCCTGGCAGACCGAACGGTTCCTGGAGATCGCCGACGGCCCCACCGACGGCTGGACGGTCACGCTGCGCCCCGAACTGGTCGTCGAGATCGCCTTCGACGGCGTCCAGCGCTCACCCCGCTACCCCGGCGGCATGGCGCTGCGCTTCGCCCGGGTGCTGCGTTATCGCCCCGACAAGCGGGCCGAGGAGGCCGACACCGTCGACACGGTCCGCGCACTCATGCTCTGACGTCAGCGTTTGGGCCATTTCCAGCTCGGCCCGTCCAGCGGGCCCTGCCCGGCCACCGTGGTCTCGCCGTACTCCTTGACCAGCTCGATCGTCGTCGCCTTGCGCCGCTCCAGCGCGGTGACCAGCGCCCTGGCGTGCGTCACGACGATCACCTGCGTCTCCTCCGCCGCGGCGGCGATCAGCTCGCCCAGCGGTTCGAGGAGGTCGGGGTGGAGGCTGGTCTCGGGCTCGTTCAGCACCAGCATCTGCGGCGGGCGCGGGGTGAGAAGCGCGGCCACCCACAGCAGGTACCTCAGCGTGCCGTCGGACAGCTCCGCGCTGCCCAGCGGACGCAGCAGGCCGTGCTGCTTCAGCGTCAGCTCCATCCGCATGCCCTCGAACGTGATCTCCACCCGGCTGCCGGGAAAGGCGTGGTCGACGGCCGCGTCGAGCGCCTCCGCGTCGCCGATCTCGCGGATCGTCTGCAGCGCCGCCGCCACGTCGGCGCCGTCGTGGCTCAGCACCGGCGTACGGGTGCCGATCTGCGCCTGTCGTGCGGGCGCGTGGGTGTCCGTCCGTAGATGGTCGTAGAAGCGCCACGACCTGATCCGTTCGCGCAGCACCAGCAGATCGGGCGCGCGTACCGGATCCGCCATCTCGCTGAGCATGCTGTCGAAGGGCTGCAGGTCGTGCGGCACGAACTCCCACTTGCCGCCGCGATCACGAAGCTGTACGGCGGGGCCGCCCCGCTGGGCCAGCAACGTCGCCGGACGCAGGATGGGCCCCGCCCAGGTGGCCTCCGCCTTGATCTCCGGGTCGAGGGAGAACGCGGACGGGCCACCGTACCCGCTGGTGGGGATGGGGAGCCCCAGGTCCATGGCATAGCCGAAGTCGTCTCCCGCGAAGCCCAGCTTGAGGCTGACCGGGCCAGAACGGGTGGTGCCCTGCACCGGGTGGGTGCCGTCGCGTACGCTCCGGCCGATGCTCTCGGGCCCGGCCCACAGCGTGGACGCCAGGCCGCCCTCCCTGGCCAGGGCCGCGACGGCGCCGTTGCTCGCGGAGTCGGCCAGCAACCGGAGGGCGCGGTAGAGGCTGGACTTGCCGCTGCCGTTGGCGCCGGTCACGACGTTCAGCCGCCCCAGGGAGACGAACAGCCTGCGCAGCGACCGGTAGTTCTCGACGGCGAGTGTGTTCATCATCGTGCCAGCGTACGGCCCTGCCTTATTGATCACGCTAAGTGCGCATGTCCAATCCCAGGACACCACAAGATCAGGCGCGTACCCTCGGAATTCCAGTGAAACTTGTGATCAAAGTGATATATGTCACTACTTGACTCATTAAGTTGCCTTTACTCGGGCTTTGTCGCGTAGGTTCACTCCGATGCCGGGGCGGTGACTCGCCCCGTCCCTCCGGGAACGGCCGAAGCGCGCCCCATACCCCCTCTCGCCTGGCCTTTCCCTGTCCTGTCCCCTATCTAGGACTGTGGTTCCCCTTGGGTCAGCATTCGACCAAGCCGTCTCGTCCGAACCCTCTCGCCCGTTCCCTCGGGAGCGGCAAACGCCGCTGGACCACCGTGGCCGCCGGAGTGGCCGTGGTCGCGGCCGCCTCGACCACCGCGTGGGCCGCGGTCACGAACGGTGACGACAGTCCCCGCAGCACGGCCATGAACACCGCCCCCGGCTCCCGAACTTCGGCGGGCTCACCCACACCCCACGGCACCCCCGGCACCCCGGCGCTTGGCGGCACCCCCGTCCCGGCGTCCACTGGCACTCCCGGCCCCACATCCCTCGGCACCCCCGGCCCGGCATCCACCGGTACCCCCGGCGGCCCGGCACTTGGCGGCCCCGCCCAGCCTCAGGGCACTGCTGGGCCCAGTGGGTCGAAGCCGTCGTCGTCCAGTTCGGCCAAGTCGCCTGCCGGGCCGAAGACGGCGAAGGCGGAGCGGGTCTCCAAGCCGCGTACCCGGGTCATCTCGTCCGGTACCTGCGGCGCCTCCTTCTACGGCGAGCCGCAGATGACCGCCAGCGGGGAGCGTTTCAACCCGTCGGCGATGACGGCGGCCCACAAGACGCTGCCGCTCGGCAGCAGGGTCCGGGTCACGAACCCGAACAACGGGGACTCGGTGACCGTCCGCATCAACGACCGCGGCCCTTACGTGGGCGGACGCTGCCTGGACCTCTCGGAAGCCGCCTTCGACGCCATCGGCAACACGGGCGCGGGCGTCATGACCGTCAAGTACGAGGTCCTGGCCAGATAGCCACCGCGCCCTCCCGCACCACGGAGATCCTTGGACCCGTCACCCGCTCGCCCGTGGTGCGCGCCTTCGGCCGGCCATCAGCTTGCCCAAGGTGTGCGTCTTGGCCTGTCATTGGCTTGCTTGCGGTGCGTGCCTTGGCTTGTCACCGGCTTGCCCATGGTGCGTGCCTTGGCCGGTCACGTGCTCCGGTGGTGCTACACCCCTGCCGGGGCCGTCCCCGGCACCTCTCCTGGTTTCCTGGCACCCATGTGGGTGCCTGGTGCCTGGTTCCTGGGTGCCGGTGTTGGGTTTCTGGGCCGGGGCGGTTACTTGACCAGGCGGACTGTCAGGGGGTAGCGGAACTCGTTCTCCGACAGGGCGGCCACGCCGCCGGCGATCGAGAGGACGATCGCGGCGATCCAGATCACCGGCAACAGGATCACGCCCACGATCGTGAACGGCAGCAGGAACGTCGCGCCGGTCACGGTCAGGTGGAAGTTGAGGGACTCCAGCGCGTGACGGCGGATGTAAGGCGAGGTCTTGCCGCCGGTCAGCAAGAGGATCAGCGGGCCGATGATGGGCAGGCCGATCAGGGCCAGGAGGTGTGCCGCCGATGCTCCCAGGCGTTCGTTGCTCTCCGTGGGGCCGTGGTGCCTCGGGGGTGCCGGGGCCATGGTCTGGCGGAGGTTGGCGGCGGGGCGGGAGCCGTACAGCTCGGTCATGATGGGCATGAGGTCGCCGTGGGTGCGCGCGGTCATGGCGCGTTCGAGGCGGTCGTCGAACTCGAGCTTGTCGAACCGGCCCTCGGCGTAGGCGGCCTTGACGTGCTCCACTACGTGCTCGCGGTCCTGGTTCGTCACGCGCAGTTGGGCTTGCGGCACCTGTCCCGGGCCGCCCCGGGGTGTGGGTGCCTCTGTCATCGCGGCCATGCCTCTCCTTAGCTCAGGCGGGTCTTTCCCTATGCTGCATCCTTTTGCTGTGGTGTGGGATCGGGAGGAACCCCGATGTCTCCCTTAGAACAGCCCCGACGCGGCGGGCGCGAAACCGATATAAAAAGGAACCATGAGATGGCGAGACCGCTATGGGCTCCGGCGTCTGCGCGGGCCGAAGGTCGCTAAGTTCGACCGGGAGGCGACGGATGCTGACATCGAAGCGCTCATCGCCTTTGCCAAGTCGCGGCGCGGGGTCGAGTTCTACGTCGAGCCGGAGACTTTCGCCACCGACACCACCGCTGTCGCCGTGGCCGACGACGGCGAGTGGACCCGGCGGCGGGTGGGCTCGCCCGCCGTCATCCACAAGGTCGCCCGTGACCTCGCGCTGCCCGTGTACGACGTGCAGCTGACGGGGTATCCGCCGCGCATGCGCGCCTACAACGAGCGGCGGCGCAAGGAGGAGGGCGGACTGTAGCCGCCTGTCCTGGGGGTACGCGTCGATGCGGCGCGTGCCCTTTTCGTGTACCTGTGCTCTTGCTGCTCCCTGATGGCGGCTCCCCTGACGCGGCAGCTCTGGTGACGTGATCGGGCCCCGCACGGGTACCGCTGGCGGGGGCCCCGGCCCTGCGCGGGACCTGGTGTGTCGCCGGCCCCGCGCGCATGCTTACTGCGCGCCTGGTCCCGTAGGGCGCGGGCGCGCGTTTGGTTCTGCGAGGTGCGGGCGTGCGTTTGGTCCTTCGGAGTGGGCGATCAGGTTGTTGGCGTGGCTATGTGGTTACGGCGTCGGTGGGGGTGTTCAGGAGGGTGGTCAGGGGGAGGAGCCAGGCGGCTCTGGGGGTGCCCATGGCGGCGTCCAGTTCGGCCGGGGTGGGGAGGCGGCCGCTTAGGAGTGAGGGTGGGAGGAGGTGTTGGAGGGCGTGCATCAACAGGTTGGCCATGGAGTAGGCGGGGTCCAGGGTCAGGGCGCGTTCCAGCGCTATGACGGCCAGCACGCTGTCGCCTGTGCGCCAGCTTGACATGGCCAGCAGGGACGCCGGGGCGGGGACGAAGGTGGGCTCCAGTCTGCGGGTCAGGTCCTTCCACAGCGGGGCATGGGTGTCGTCCATGAGGGTCCAGGCCTCGTCGCGGATGCGGATGATCGTGAGGTCCAGGCCGAGTTTCGCGGCCTCAGTGTCGTCCAGACGGCGGCCGGCGGCTTGGGCGGCGATGGCGGCGCGTACGCGGATCAGGCCCTCGGCCACGAACTTGCGGGCGAAGGCTTCGGTGTCCTTCGTGGCTGACAGGCGGGTGCGTAGGTCGGCTATGGCGGTGGCTGTCGCGGAGCGCATTGACATGCGGACCGGGCCGGTGAACGGGGCGATGGTGCGTTCCAGAGTCTGGCGGTCCGGGAGTGCGACCATGCCGTGGACCGTCGCCTCCGCGGCTACCGGGCTGGACTTCGGGTCGTAGGGGGTACCTGTGGGTGGGCAGCAGTGGGGGAGGTCGCAGACGTACGACCAGTAGCGGCCGGACTCGGCTCTCAGGGCTTCGCCGATCTTTACGCCCGCTCTTGCCGCCAGGCGTCTGGCTGTGTCTATCGCGGGGGTTACCAGGGGGCCTGTGCCGTAGCCGACCAGGATCAGTTCGGTGATCTTCTCCCTTTCCAGGACCGGGGTCAGGGGGTCGAGGGCGTCCTCGGGGAGGGGGAGGTTCCAGCGGGCCGCTATCTGGGCCTGGTCGGCGGCCATGCCGATCACGATCAGGCTGTCCGACGGGTGGAAGCCGACCAGGTACGGGACCGCGGCGAGGATGTCGGACGGGGAGACGAGGGTGAGGCACGGGGTCATGGGGCACGAGGGTGCCCTGGATGGGGGTGTGGGCGGGGGACCGAAAGGCGTTCTGGGGATTACGGGGTACGGCTGGCGCCGGGTTGTGGATGACGCGCACCGGCCCCGGGTCACGTCCGAGCGAGTGCCACGAGCTGTCCGGCAGGCCCTGGCGAAGGGCCCGCGACGGGTGCCGGAAGGTCACCGGCGTGGCGTGCCCAGGAGGGCGGTGTGGCCTACGCGGAAGGAGGGAGCCGCTGGAAGGCGTGACGGAAGGGGGAGCCGTCGGAAGGCGTGATGGGAGCGTTCCGGGGAAGGGCGTTGCGTGCTTGGGAGGGGGCGCAGCGGGGAGGGGGTGGCGTGGCGCGTGCCCAGGAGGCGA